>JADLCW010000171.1 GCA_020847015.1 Thermomicrobiales bacterium
CCGACTCCGTCGCCAGCGCGGGTCGCGTCCTCACGCGACTCGCCCGCCCCGATCGGCGGCGCATCCCGGCGCGGTTCCAGCGAGCGAACGAGCTCGTCGCCAGCTACCCCGATCGTGCTGGCGGGATGAACCGCGGCGCCGGTTGCCGCCTGCCGGAGACGAAACCGATCCAACGGACGCATCATTGGCTGCAGCACGGCCGCCGCGCCGGCAACCGCCGCGGCCGCCTCCGGCAGCGGCCGTGTCGCGGCGGCCGATTCGGTCTCCTGGCGCCGGCGGCGAGCCTCCGGCGAGATGTAGCGCGGAGCCGGCGGCTCGACTCGCTCCCCCTCTCCAGCCCGTTCGTTGCGCGGCAGCGCGCAGTAGGGGCAGACCGGCCATTTCAGATCGACGAGCTTGCCGCACCCGGCGCAGGCGTCGCGCAATTGGGTCTGGCAATGCGGGCAGAGCACGAAGTCGGTTTCGGCCGGGCGATGGCAGGAGGGGCACGCGACCAGATCTTCCAGATCCTGCAGCAGGTACTCCTCTTCGAGCGAGCGCTGAAAAGCTTCGTCGAGCGTTTCCTTGGGTCGCAGCAGCAGATACAGCAGCACCCCGGGGATGTAGAAAAGCACGACCAGCAGCGTCGAGAAGATCTGGGTGAACACGCTGTTGCTGCGTTGCTCGATATCCCGGTAGGTCCAGACGATCAACACGAACCACAGCGCAAGCAGATATGCCCCGCCGAGGGCGGCCAGCACCTGCAAGCCCCGCGCAAGCAATTCAACCATCGGTCATCGCTCCCCCGGCATCGCCGCGATCGCCGGCCGTCAAGCGACCCGTTCGTAGCGCTCCACCGGCAGCACGAATACGGTCGCGCCCCCGACGTACACTTCGACCGGGCTGGCGACATGGTGCTCGGCCGGCTCCACGATCGGCATCAGCGGGTTGACGTAGCGGGTGCGCGACTGGCTGTGCTGGCGCAGAATGCGCAACACCTCGGCGGTCAGGTGCGATTGCACGCCGATCATCAGCGTCACGTTGCTTTCCCGGAGGAAACCGCCGGAACTGCTGATCTGGGTGAAGAAGAACCCACGGGCGAGCAAGGCGCGGGTCAGCGCCTCGGCATCTCGCTCCTGCACCACGGCGACGATCAACTTCATTCGGTTCGCTCGTGCACGGCCGCCGCCGGGTGTGGCGCCAGACGCTCGACCAGCGGCAACGCCGCGTTGGCCACATCGCGGTCGACCGCCGCGGTCGACCGATCGGCATTGACGATCGCCCAGGCGTCCGGTCGCTCCCGCGCCAGCGCATGGTAGGCGCGGCGCACGCGCTCGTGGAAGGCGACGTCCGCCAAATCCACGCGGTTGAGTCCCTCTCCCGCCTCCCACCGCCGCGCCAAGCCGCGCTCGACCGGCAGGTCGAGCAGGATGCGCAGATCCGGCTCGATCTCGTCGACGGCGAGGTGTTGGATAGCCCGCACCTCGTCGATCGGCAACCCCAATCCGCCGGCCTGATACGCCAGCGAGGAGTCGACGAACCGGTCGCACAGCACAACGGCCCCTCGCTCCAGCGCGGGGCGGATCACCGTCCCCACATGTTCGGCACGGGCCGCCGCGAACAGCAATGCCTCGGTTTGAGGCAGAATAGCACGCCCGTCCGGCTTCAAGAGCAGCGCCCGGACGCGCTCCCCGAGCGGTGTGCCGCCTGGTTCGCGCGTCAACACGACTTCATAACCGCGCGCCCGGAGCGCGCCAGCCAACACGTGCGCCCGCGTGCTTTTGCCGGCGCCCTCCGGACCTTCGAAAACGATGAACGCGCCCTTCCGCACTAGCGGACCCCGCCGCGCGAGAACTCGACCCGACGCTGGGGCTCGCGGCCGCGGCTGCGCGACGCCACGTCGTAGCGCTCGGCCAATTCGTGCTGCACGCGCCGCACATTGGCGTTCTGCGGGGTGAGGGCCACCGGCGGCCCACCGTTGAGCACACTGACGATGGCCTCCTCGGCTTCCGTCAGCGCCTGGGTCATGGGATCCTGTCCGCGCCGCCGTGCCGCGCCGCTCGCCGCGCTCTCGTCTGACCCGGTTTGCTGGCGGCGCTCGGCGGCCTCCGGGAAAAGCCCACCGAGGGCATTCTCCATCTGGGTGCTGGTGTTGGCGCGCAACACGTACACCGGGGTGCCGCGCAACTCCGCATCGCGCACCGGTTGCGGTTTGCGCCGGTAGTAGTTCTTGAGCGTCATCATCAAATCGGCGTCGTGCTGATCGCGCACGACGACGGCCGACACATGCAGCGACTCGATCGCTTGCTCCAGCCGGTTGCGGCTGACTCCAAACGGGTAGATCCGCAGCGGTCTGGTCTCGCTGCCACGCCCCCGCGGCAGCAATCCGGCGTCGACGATCGGTTCGTCGGCTGCCGTCGTCACGAGAGCCGGTCTCGGCGCATGCTCCGCATGACGGTTTGGCTGACGGGTCGTGATGTCCACGACCGGCCGCCGCGGCTCCGCGCGCCCGGTGTCAAGCGGACGAACCTCGCGCCGCGGATTGGTCGCCGAAACTTCGATCTGGCCCACCTCGTCGCGTCGCCGCACTTCCACCCGCGGCCGGTAGCCGCGCAGGAGCGCGTCGACAGCGGCCGCCACATCACGGTGGACGGCGACTTCATCGCGGCCGATCAACTCGACCATGACCCCGAAAGAGGGCGGCGCCTTGCGCTCCAGAATCGACTTCTGGGTGCCGCGGCGGCGCGCTTCCTCATCGGAGAGCGTCACCGACTGGATGCCGCCGATGAGATCCGACAAGGTTGGGTTCATCATCAGGTTTTCGAGACTGTTGCCGTGCGCGGTGCCGATCAACTGCACGCCGCGCTCGGCGATGGTGCGCGCCGCGAGCGCTTCGAGTTCGGTGCCGATCTCGTCGATCACCACCACCTCGGGCATGTGGTTCTCCACCGCCTCGATCATCACTGCGTGCTGCGCCGTTGGCGTCGGCACCTGCATGCGCCGGGCGCGGCCGATGGCCGGGTGAGGAATATCGCCGTCGCCGGCGATTTCGTTGGAGGTGTCGACGACGATCACTCGCTTGAGCAGTTCGTCGGCCAACACCCGCGCCGTCTCGCGCAGCATCGTCGTCTTGCCGACACCGGGCCTGCCCAGCAGCAAGATGCTCTCACCGGATTCGATCAGATCGCGCAGGATGGCGATCGTGCCGTAGACCGCCCGTCCGATGCGACAGGTCAACCCCACGATCTCGCCGGTCCGGTTGCGAATCGCCGAGATGCGGTGCAGCGTTCGCTCGATGCCCGCCCGGTTGTCATCGCCAAACTGGCCGATGCGATCGGCCACGTAGGCGAGATCCTCGCGGGTGATCTCGCGCTCGGAGAGCACGAATTCTCCGTCCTCCAAACGGGCTTCGGGTTGCCGCCCGAGGTCGAGCACGATCTCGATCAGCGTTGGCGCGGCGCCCAGCGCAAAGATGCCTTCGAGGACGTGCGGGGGCAGAACCGCGAGCAAATCCTCCAGATTGTCGGTGATTTCCAGTTCGTACTCCGGGCGTTGGTAGACTGGAGGTTGGGTGTGCGGCATGCTGCTCAACCGTGATGCCTCCCCCTGCTCTCGCGCGAGCGCCTCCCGATCGAGGCGCGGTTGGATTCCGCCCTGAAACTCGTTTATCGGCGTGTCCTCCCGCCGGGTCACGGCGCGGTGCGATCGTCGGGCGCCAGGGAAAATGTCGGCGCTCGCCGGGGGACCTTCTCCCGGACATCGAGGGTGAACGGAACCGACTCCACCGCCGGTCGTCGCACCGTCGCAGTGGTGTATCGCACGAACAATTCCTGCTCGTACGCCGCCAGAAATCCGCGCTCCTGCAGCGGCCCGGCCAGCTCGCCCTGGTAGCCGCGCACGGCGCAATAGACGCGCCTTGCCCCGTGCGGCGCCAGCGACGCCAGCGCTCCGTCCAGAATCACCCCGGTCAGCTCGCGCCGCTCGGGGTGGATCAACACCTCGATGGCGTGGGTGGAGCCGACCGTCAGCGAGCGCACCGCCCCAACCAACTGGTGGTCGTCTTCAAAGACCCAACCCGCAATTGGGCCGCGGCCACGTCCCCGCTCCGGGCCAGTCTCCCAGCGCCGGCTGGTCAACGCCTCGGCGTCCTGTACGTCGCGCGGCACGATGGCGGAGTAGAGCTGGTGGACGGCCCAGGTGTCGGCCAGTGTCTGGAGCCGCGGCCGCAGCGCTCCGCGCCCGACCTGCACGAGGTCATCGGCGAAAAACACCGTCTCCGTCGCGTACGGCCGCCAGTCGAGGGCGCGGAACAACGTTCCGGCTGACATCGACCATGGCGTCCGGGCATAGATGCGCTTGACGCCATGGAACCCGGCGCTGCGCACGGCGAAGGTCAGCAGCGCCTCCCACACCGGCTCCACGTCGTACACCCCGACCGCCGAACCGAGCGCCAGCAGCACCCAGCGGCCGTCCAGCGCCAGCGACTGGAATTGGGCGAAGCCAATCAGCCGACCGTTGACGTAGGCCACGAAGGCGGGTCGCCGCTTGCGCGCCCGCGGCGCCACTGCGCCCAGCGCGGAGCGAAACGGATCATGCCCGAGCACCGAAGCGTCTGGCTGGTTGAGCACGTGAAGGGCATCGAGATGGCGCAGCCGCGGCACATCGCGCCAACCCATGGTCCGCACCGTGACCGGCAGCGTCTCCGGCGGGCGTCGTACTGTGCCCGCGGTTTCGCCCGACGAACGGGCAGCCGGAAACTCGTCGGGGAGAGACCGCTGTTCGGCGGCAGGGCGGGGGTCGTTTTGATCGTGAGTACGATCGAAATCCGTCACCATCCACGCGAATGATACCACGTTGGCGTCCCCTCCGAAGATGTGCGGCGGGACGTTTGGACGATCTCGGCAGGGGTCGCTAGAGCGCCCGCCGACCGGCCAACGCTCGCCCCAGCGTCGCCTCGTCGGCGTATTCCAGATCGCCGCCGACCGGCAACCCGCTGGCCGGCCGGGTGACGTTGATCCCCAGCGGCACGAGCAACCGGTGCAGGTAGGTGGCGGTCGCCTCCCCCGGCAGATCGAGATTGGTGGCGACGATCACTTCGTCCGGTTCTTCGCTGCGCACCCGGGTCAGCAATTCCTGCACCTTCAGCTTGTCCGGCCCGATTCCTTCCACTGGCGACAGCGCGCCATGCAGCACGTGGTAGCGCCCTTTGAATTGACCGGTGCGCTCCAACGCGACGACATCGAGCGGTTCCTCGACGACACAGATGGCGCGCTCGCGACGCGCATCCGCGCAGATTGGGCAAGGGTCGCTTTCAGTCGTGTTGAAGCAGATCGAGCACAGCCGAATCCGCTCCTTCATCTCGAGAATGGCCTCGGCCAGCGCCGTGGCGTCCTCGCGCGAGGCGCGCAGGAGGTAAAAGGCCAGCCGGGAGGCGGTTTTCGGCCCGATGCCAGGCAATTTGGCAAATTCCTCGATCAGGTGCGCGACCGGCTGAGCAGTCACAGCGGAAGAAAACGATGACATGGCGAATAGCCCTTGTGAGATGACATTCGAGTCGCCATCGCGTCCCGAAACGATTACTATTTTACCATAAACACGCTTTGTGCTTGCGCTCTCGTTGGTCACGGCAGCCGGGCTGCGGCCAGCCGCCTGACCGTCACCGTCATTCATCGCCGACGAGCACCGGGCGACCACGCACGCCATCGGCCGGACCGATCAACCCCTCGTCCTCCATCCGCTCGATGAGACGGGCGGCGCGGTTGTACCCGACGCGCAGTCGCCGCTGCAGCATCGACGCCGATGCGGTCCCATGCTGCTTGACGACCTCCAGCGCCTGGTCGAACAGCGGATCTTCGCCGCCATCGTCATCGAGTCCCCCGGAGCCGGTCGGCGAGCCGCTGGGCAAATCCAGCCACTCCTGAGCGTATTGCGGCACGGGGGCGACCGAATGCCAGTGGTCGACCACGTACTGGGCGTCGCGATCGTCGAGGAAGGCGCCCTGCACGCGCTGCGGTTTGGCGGCGTCGGCCGGCAGATAGAGCATATCGCCACGACCCAGCAGTCGTTCGGCGCCCGGCATGTCCAACACTACTCGGCTGTCGGTCAGGGAGGAGACGGCGAAGGCGATGCGGCTGGGCACGTTGGCCTTGATCAACCCGGTCACCACATCGACCGAGGGGCGCTGGGTAGCGATGATCAGGTGGATGCCGGTGGCGCGCGCCATCTGAGCCAACCGCACCAGCAACGTCTCCACCTCGTCGGGTGCTGTCATCATCAGATCGGCCAATTCATCGATGATGACGACGAGATACGGCAGTCGTTCGGAGCCTGGCTCGTCGGCCACCTTCAGGCGGTAGCCATCCAGATTGCGCACCCCCAGCCGGGCGAAGAGCGCGTAGCGGCGCTCCATCTCCCGCAACGTCAGCCGCAGCGCTCCCACCACCTTGTCCATCTCGGTCACGACCGGACATTGCAAGTGGGGCACGCCGTTATAGCCGGTCAACTCGACTTTTTTGGGATCGATCATGACCAGCTTCAAATCGTCGGGGTCTTTGGTCATCAGAAATGTGGAGATAATGCAGTTGAGGCAGACGCTCTTGCCGGCTCCGGTGGCGCCAGCGATCAGCAGATGGGGCATGCGGGTCAGATCGCCGACGACGTAGCGGCCGTTGACATCGCGCCCCAGCGGCACCGGCAACTTCGCCTTGGAGCGAACGAAGGTCGACGACTCCAGCGTTTCGCGCAATCCGACGGTGGCGATCTGCTCGTTGGGGATCTCCAGTCCCACGCGCGCCAATCCCGGGATCGGCGCCTCGATGCGAATGCTGGGAGCCGCCAGCGCCAGCGCCAGATCGTTCTGCAGCTCGGTGATGCGGCGCACCTTGATGCCGGCTCCCGGCTCCAGCGCGAACTGGGTGACAGCCGGACCGGGATTGATCTCGCGCACTCGCGCCTCGACCCGGAAGCTGGCCAGGGTCTCCTCGATGAGACGCGCCTTGGCGTGCAGATCGTTGGTGTTGGGTTCGATCGGGTCGTAGTGCGACAGCCGCGCCACCTCGGGCAGCGGCAACGCGGCCGCCACGGGTCGGGTCGGGGCGACGACGCGCTCCTCTCTCGTCGTCCGGCGGATGGTCGGCTGTTCCCGCTCCTGGATGGATTCCTGGATCCGCTCGCGTCCCCGCCGCCGGCGGTCAGCCGCGCGAGCGGGCGCGACAACGACCGGCGATGCTGGTTCGGACGCAAGTTCGGGTTCCGCGACGGCCGCCGGATCGATCGCATCGTCCGCCAGCGCGGACGCCGGTTCGGCCAAGGCAAGCGGTGCGAGCGTCGGGGGGTCGGCGCGGCGAATTGGTGCGTGCTCGGACCGGGCCTGCCGCGCTGCGGCGCGCTCCGCCGCCTCTCCGGCGGCCGGCGCGGCAGGACGTGAGGCAGGGCGCGGCAATGCGCGAACCAGCGCGGCGACCGGTCTGGCGATGCGGCGCGCGCCACGCCAGATGAGAGCGCCGAGCGCGCG
>JADLCW010000172.1 GCA_020847015.1 Thermomicrobiales bacterium
GCAGGGCGTAGGCGGGCAGGGCGGCGTGGGAGAAGGTTCCCACATCGCCCAGCAGGCGGCGTACGGCCCGCTCGGTCGCACGGTGGTCCGCCATGGGTGTGCTCCTCCATCATGAGCGTGCGGCGCGGGGGGCGCGGCGGGGCCGGCCGGGTCGGGTTTGGGCGGCGTCATGGGTGTTCCTCCTGCCGTCGTGGGCGCGCTGGCGAGTTCGGGGTGCGGCGGCGTCACGGGCATTCCTCCCGCCGTCACGACGGCGCTGGCCGGTCGGCTGTTCGCCGCCTGGCGGTCGTTCCCACCGACTGCGTAGCGGCGCTCCGGGCGCGGCCGAGGCGCGGTCGGCGGGGCGGTCGGCGGGGCGGTCGGCGGCGCGGGTGGAGATGGCGCGGATGGAGATGGCGCGCACGGCGGGGTGTGCCGGCTGGCGCTCCGGGCGCGATCGGCGGCGCGGTCGGCGGGGTTGGCCGGCGATCGGCGGCGAGCCGGGCGTCCCTGCCTGCGTCGGCGTCGTGCTTCCCCGCGCCGTGGGGGCGTGCCGGTCGATCCGGCGGTTGGCGGTCGTGGGCGTCCCGCTGTGCGCGCGGGGTCGCGGCGATTTCACGAACTGAAAGACATTGCCGACGAGCCATCCCGCCGTGCGCGCGGGGTCGCGGCCGTCGCCGTCCACCGCCCACACCTGCAACACGCCGTCCCGCTGTGCGCGCGGGGTCGCGGCGATGTCCGGACCGTCGCCTGCGGCCACCCGCGTCGGCCCGCTGTGCGCGCGGGGTCGCGGCCCGGCGCGGGCGGCGACGTTTCGGGCGCTCCTCCGCGCGGCGCGGTCGTGCTGGCTGATCCGGCTCCTGGCGGCGCGGCGGCGGGCGCTCCCCGTGTCGGGGTCGTGTTGGCTGATCCGGCGGTTGGCGGCGCGGCGGCGGGCGCTCCTCCGCAGGGCGCGGTCGTGCTGGCTGATCCGGCGGTTGGCGCGCCTTGCATCGGGGTCGTGTTGGCGGCGCGGCGGGCGGTTCTCGTGGGGCGCTGCGCGGCGTGGTCGGCGGCGGTCCGCTCAGAGCCCGGTCAGCCGCAGCGCCACATCGACGACGACGGCGCCGGCGACGAGAAAGAGCAGACCGTTGAGGCGGGTTTTGATTTCCCGCAGATCCTCGGCGAGATCGGTCACCATCTGGCGGGTGACCGCTTCATAGACGGTGGGGGGTCCCAAATCCAGCGGTTCCGGCGAGCCCGGCCAGCGGCGCGTCGTCATCGGGGCCATCGGTGGTCTCCTCTCCGTCGTCGTCCGGACCGGGCAGCACCCGCGCCAGCAGGGCCGGCCAGGCGTCCGGCGCGCCGTCCAGCGCTCGCTGAGCGAGGGCGAGACGGACGGCGACGGCGGCGAGGCGGGCGATGCCGGCGGCGCAGCGCGAGGCGTCGGGTTCTTCCTCCAGCAGGCGGGCGAGCGCCAGGCGGACGACGCCGATTTCGTCGGCCAAGCCGGGGGGTTGGGCGGCGGCGGCGATGGTGGCGGCGATGCCGGGTTCGCCGAGACCGCGATAGCGCCCGGCGCGCAACCGCTCCGGAAAGCGGTCGCCGGGGGTCGCCGGGGCGGCCGGGGGCGGGTCGGTGGTCGTGGGATCGCGGCGGTCGTGGTGGTGGCCGCCGTCCGGGGCGGCGCTGCGCGTGGGGCGCATGCGGCAATCTCCTGGTGTGTTTACCCCTCTACTTATAAGAACAGGTTTTTTTCGGATTTTTTCACGGCTGTTCGGGGGGCAATTTGAGCACGAATGCTCTATCTAGACCGATATGGCGGAAAAACGCTGTCTCTCGGCTCCTGAGTGGCGGTTTACGCCGACCGCGCGAGGGGGGCGTGGTTGGCGGCGGGGGTTCGCCGGGGTGCGCCGGGGTGGGTCGCGCCGCCGGGGCCGCTCGATCTGAGGAGCGCGGGGGCGGGGGTGCGCGAACCGGGGGCGCGGGCGAAACGGCGGGAGGCGGCGGGCGCAGGGTCGCGAAGCGGCGTACGTCCCCGCCGTGGCGGCTGGGCTGGCGGCCGGGTGGGGCGGGCAACGAGCGATCGGGCAGCGCAAGCCGCCCGCGCGGCGGCGCGGAGCACCCGGTCTGGCGACCGGGCGGGGAGCGCACCGGGATTGAGCGCGCCCATGGCAGGCGGCCAGGGTGCGCCGCGCCAGCACGACCCCGGTTGCGATGTGCGCGGCGGGATTGGGCGCGCCCATGGGATGCCGCCTCCGGCGCGACCGGGGAGCCGCTGGGCCGCCTGCCCGCCACCGTCACCCCATGCCCGCATGGCGGCGGACCGGGCGGGCCGGGCGCGAGCGCGCCCCGCCCCGGGTCAGCCTGAGCGCCCCTGCTGCGGATTTCCCGATTTTCCCGATTTTCCCGATTATTCCAGGAGGGGAGACCACCCGTGGGGAAAAACTCCGTGGGGGGTGGACGCGGCCCGCGCGCAGCCTGAGCGCCAGCGAAGGAGCTCGGTCTGGCGGCAACGGGGCCACCGCCAGACCCACGCGCGGGCGTACGGCGAGATCCTTCGCTGGCGCGCAGGATGTCGCTGGTTGCGTGCAGGATGACACCCGCGGCTGCGCCGGATTTCCCGATTTCCCGATTTCCCGATTATTTCAACAGGGGGGAGCGCCCGGGGAGAAACCCGGCGGGGGGTGACGGACGAGCGCCGGCGCGAGCGGTCGGCGGGCGCTTGGCGGCGCCGCGCAGGATACGGCCAATCGTGCCGTGGTCCGGGCGCGCGGCGGCTGTGGCGTCGCCACGCCGTCCGGGACGTTCACACCCGGCGCTCGGCCCGCTTTGGCGCGCTCACGGCCACAGCGCGCGCAGCAGCGACAGCACCACCCAAAACGCGCCCACCGCCAGCGCGAGACCGCCGATGGCGACGAGCGCCCGCCGGGCGAAGTTGGACATGCGAGCCTCCTTGACGCGACGCCGTTGGTGCGTGTCGGTCGGTGGCGATGGCCGCCCGCTCCGGCGCTCGGACGCGCTCGGCCGGCGGTCGCCTGCCGTCAGGGTAGCGTTCCGGTTTGCCGGGCGCAATCCTCGCCGGCCGCCCGGCTGGCGCAGCGCTGCCCAATGCGCCACGCTCGGGGCGTCGGCCGGGTCGCCCGGCGCGTCACCGCCGCGGCGGTGGCGCGCCCGCGCGGGTTTGCCCCGTGCGTCCTTTGCCCCGCGCCCTCGCTGGGTCATCCCGTACCGGGTCATCCGGGGTGGGGCGTTCAGGATGCCGCTGGTTGCGCCCCGGATGACGCGGGCTGGGGCGCTCGGTACGGCGCGGGCCGGGGCGGCCCGGGTTCATCTCCGCCCCTCAGCGCAGCAGCGGCGCGACCTCGCGCGCGAACCGCTGCAGTTGGGTGTGGTCGTAGGCCAGCCGCGGCAGATAGGCGATGAGGTAGTCGATGCCGGTCTCGCGCAGCGCCTGAAACCGCTCCGCCAGCTCCTCCGGCGCGCCGACCCAAAACAACTCCCGGAAGCGCTCCGGCGAGCGATGCCCGCGCGCCGCGTCGATGGCCGCGGCGCGATCCTCCCCCGGTTCCAGCACCAGCGTGTTGACGATGGTCGATTTGGCGATGGCGTCGTAATCGCGCCCCAGATCGTCGCAATGCCGCCGCAGGGCCGCCAGTTTGCGCGGGATGACCGCCAGATCGCCATCGCCCACATTGCAGCCGTCGCCGTACTGCGCCACCAGACGCAGCGTCACCCGCTCGCCGTCGCCGCCGATCCACAGCGGGGGCGGTCCGTGCGCCCCTTTCGGTTCGTTGATCGCTCCGTCGATGGTGTAGGCGCGGCCGGCGAAGGTGGGGTAGGACTCGGTCCACATCCGGTGGATCAGCTCCACCGCCTCGCGGAAGGCGCGCATCCGCTGCGGCGTGTCGGGGAACGCGTAGCCATAGGCGTGGAATTCGTGCTCCGCCCACCCCGCGCCGATGCCGGCGATCTCCCGGCCGCCGCTGGCCGCATCCAGCGTGGAGGCCATTTTGGCGAACAGCGCCGGGTGGCGATAGCCGTTGCAACTGACCAACTGCCCGATGTTGACCCGCCGCGTCTCGCGCGCCAGCGCCGCCGAACTGACCCAGCATTCGAACACTGTTTCGAGGGTCGGGGTCGGTCGGGTCAGGAAATGGTCGTAGACCCAGATGGAATCGAGGGTCGGCTCGGCGTCGGCGGCGCGGGCCGCCGCCAGCATCGCGTCGAACTTGGCCGTCGGCGCGGCGATCTCGGTCAGATCCATCCGCCACCCTTGCGGCACGAACACCCCGAAGCGCACCGGTTTCGCCATCGTGTTCCCCCTTCGTCGCCTGCCTCGCGCGCGGCGCGCTCCGCCGGCGTGGCCGGGAAGCGGGTGGGCCGCGCACTCGCCAACGTCGCCCCATGCCAGTTCGGGGCGGCGCGCGAGCCGGGCGCGCGCGCGCGCCCCGCCCGTTGTCCGGCGGAGCGCCCCGCCGAGGCCATCCCGATCGCAACCAGTGTCACATCCCGAGCGCAACCAGCGGCATCCTGAGCGCCAGCGAAGGATCTCCGCGGCCACCGGGACAAGTCCCCCGTCAACTTGCCATCCCGAGCGATGTGAAGAATCTCGGTCTGGCGCCCGTGGTGGCGGAGGGAGGCGCGCGTGTGCACGGCGAGATCCTTCGCTGCGCTCAGTGGACCGTCTACGTTGGAATGACCTATGCGGAGCACCCGGGAGCGGGGAGTCGGTCTCCGCCGAAAGGAGTCCGTCATGCCCCGGAAACAGCACCTCGTCCGGC
>JADLCW010000173.1 GCA_020847015.1 Thermomicrobiales bacterium
CCGCGCTCCACCACGATCTGGGCCAGCGCGTCCGCCTCGCTGGCGTGGGCGTCGTCGGTGATGATGGTGACCACGTCGTTCTGCTCGACCGACATGCACACCCCGACGACCAATTCCGCGTCGCGGCGCAGCCCCGCATCAAGATCCGCCATCTCGCCCCCCGTTCGTTCCGCCGCGTCGCGCGCGGCGGCCGATCCGGCGACGCCCTCGCCGCCGGCTCCGATGTCGCTACTCCGCGCCCGAACCGACCGGTTGGAAGAGCGGCAGCACGTCCTTGGCCAATCGCTCCACCTGCCCGAACTGGTCGAGCGAACCGAAGCGGCAAATGAAGTAGTCCACTCCGGCGTCGGCAAAGGTTTGCAACCACGCCGCGATGTCGTCCGGCGTGCCCACCGGCCCCCACTCGCCGAGATCCATCGCCTTGCTCAGTTCCGGATAGTACTGGCTGATGTAGGCGTCGATGCCGCGCTGCGCCTCCGACCGGCTGTCGGCGATGTTCATGGTGACCTGATAGGACATCACGAACTCGGAGCGCGCCCGCCCGGTTTCCGCGATCGCCTGGTTGACCTGCTCCAGTTGAGCGGCGAATTCCTCCGGGTGGCGCGCCCGGCAGCAGGTCATCCAGCCGTCGCCGTAGGTGGCGATGCGCCGCGCCGCCTTGCTGATGAACTTCTCGGTTTTGTCTTCCTGGCGGGTGCCGACGGTCAGCCGCGGGTTGCTGACCACCCAGATCGGCGGCGGCGTCTGCACCGGCATCAGCGGCCCCATCTCGGTGCCGGAATAAAAGCTGACATCATCGAAGTTGAAATGCGCGCCGTGGAAATCGGTTTTGCCGTCCGTCCACAACTCGCGCAGCACCGCCAGCCCTTCCTCGAAGATGCCGGCGCGCTTGTCGAAATCGAGTCCCTGGGTGGCGTACTCGCGGCGCACGCCCTCCTCCGGATTGCCCATGCCCGTGCCGAGGATGGTCCGCCCGTTGGAAAGTTGGTCGAGCGTGGCCCACTCCAACGCCAGATAGAGCGGATTGCGGGTGCCCGACACCATGCAGGCGGTGCCCAGCTTGACCTTCTTGGTGCGCTGGGAAATGGCCGACAGCAGATTGATCGGTTCGTAGCGCGGTTTGGAAAACAGACTGTCGCCCACCCACACCGAGTCGAACCCGGCCGTCTCGGCCGTTTCCGCCAGATCCAGCAGATCGGTCAACGAGTAATCGGGAGCGATCAGCGGCTCGCGATTGTTGAGGTTGACGCCGAATTTGACCGCCCGTCCCTGTTCCACTCGACCGCCTCCTGTCGTTGTCGTGCGCGGCGCGGCGCGCCGTCGTGGCCGCCCGCGCGTTGGGTCTAGCGCAGGGTCGCCCCCGCATGCCGGGGCGCGCAGGTGCGCAGCGGCAGACTGGTCGCTCCGTCTTCGGTCATCTCCTCCAGGATGCGCTGCGGCACCCGGATGTGTTCGCCCACCAGACGCGCCGCCTCGTCGCCGTCGCCGGCCGTCACCGCCTGCATGATCGCGCCGTGCTCCTGCACCGAGCGGTCCATGCCGCCGCGCAGATTGAGCGAGGGGGAGCGGTAGCGGCGCATCTGGGCGATCAGCCCGGCGTGCAGAGTTTCGAGATAGCCATTGCCCGCGCGCTGCACGAACAGGCGGTGGAACGCGGCGTTGGCGGCGAAGAAGGCGTCGACATCGTCGCCGTCGGCGGCCTGCTCCATGGCGGCGTGCAACCCGCGCAATTCGGCGAGATCGTCGGGGGTCAGACGAGGGGTCGCCAGCCGAAGCGCCAGCGCCTCCAGCGCCTCGCGCACCCGATAGGCGTCGAGAAACTGCTCGGGCGAGAGCGAACTGACGATCGCTCCGTGGCGGGGGGTCAGATTGACCAGTCCTTCGGCGGCCAGTCGGCGCAGCGCCTCGCGCACGGGCACCCGGCTGACGCGCAGCTCGCCGGCCAGCGCTTCCTCCGGCAGCGTGGCTCCGGGAGGAAAGGCGTTGGAAAGAATCTGCTCGCGCAGATAGTCGTACACCTGCTCGGCGAGCGTGGCGTGGTTGACCTTTGGCTTGACGGGACCGTTGCGAGGCGAGGTCACACAGGCTCCGGGCGCGGCGACGAACCCAAACGATGGTGCGACAACCGGTCGCCCGCGACCGGTCTGTACGCTGTATACCGTATACGTTGAATCTAGATCGCCACGCGCCGCCTGTCAAGCGAGCGCCTCGGTGCTTCGGGCAGCCAGGCGCCGTCCGCTCCGCTCCCACCGGCGACCCTACCGCCGCCATCGCGACCCGGAGCTTTGCAGAGTGCGGCGTGATTCGGCCGGGCGTCGCGTACGAAGAACATCAGGTCGCGCCTTCTGTCATCCGCCCATCGCCGCCCGCAGGAGACCACCATGCGCCCCCGTTTCGCATTCCTGACGCCGGTTTGCGTGCTCGTCGCGCTGCTGGCGCTGGCGCTCGCGCCGGTGGGAACGCTCGCTCGGCAGACGTCGCCCGAGGTCGCGCCCGTTCCCCGCTTCACCACCGCCGACGATGTCGGCGGCGGTCGCCAGATCGGTCTCCCCTGTTTGGGCGATGGCCGTCCCACCGCGATCCGCATCGCCGGGTCGCGCAGCCCCGCCGATCGCGTCTGGCCGGAGATCGTCGACGCCGTTCGCCCGATCACCCGGGTTTGCGTTTTCGATCGCGCCGGTCAGGGGGTCAGCGACCAGGCCCCGGTCATCCCGCAGACCGCCGCCGACGTGGCGGCCGATGTGCACGCGGCGCTGCAGGCGGCCGGGGAAGCCGGCCCCTTCGTGCCGGTCGGTTTCAGCTTCGGCGGTCCCGTCGCCCGCCTAGAGCGCCTATCAAAACCGGTTGCCGGCGTGGCAGATTGGTTCCATGCCCAAGTCGCTCGTCAGCGCCGACCTGTGGGCCGTCGTCATCCCGCTGCTGCCGCCCGAACCGCCCAAGCCCAAAGGCGGCCGCCCGCGCGTGCCGGACCGCGCCTGCCTGACCGGCATCGTCTTCGTGCTGAAGAGCGGCATCCCGTGGGAGATGCTGCCCCAGGAGCTGGGGTGCGGCTCCGGGATGACCTGCTGGCGGCGCCTGCGCGACTGGCAGGAGGCCGGGGTCTGGGAGGCATTGCACCGGACGCTGCTGGACCGGCTGGGCGAGGCCGGCCGCATCGACTGGAGCCGCGCCTGTCTGGACTCGGCCAGCATCTCGGCCAAAAGGGGGGCGACGGCG
>JADLCW010000174.1 GCA_020847015.1 Thermomicrobiales bacterium
CGACAGTCCTATGCGCGGCTGTCGGAGGCGGTGCAATTGCTGTCCGACGATGCGCTCAACGACACGCAGCGCTTCCCGTGGTTGACCGGGCGAGCGCTGGGACCGGCGATCGTCGACGGGTCCTTTTTCGGTCACGTGCACGAGAAGCACGAGCCGGATGTCCGCCGCTGGCTGGCGGAACACGCCGGTCGGGTCTGAACCGCGCCCGGCGCTGCCGTGTTCTCACCACGCGATAAACGTCTGGTGCACCAGGAATACATTGAGCGCAATGATCAGGACGGTCACCGCCGCGGCCGCTGCGGTGGTGATCCAGGTGTTGGTCAGATCGCCCATCAGATCGCGGCGACGGGTGAAGAGCACCAGCGGGATCAGCGCGAAGGGAATGCCGAAGGAGAGCGCCACCTGGCTGATGATCAGGGTGCGGGTGGCGTCCAGCCCGATCGCCAGCACCGCCAGCGCCGGCAGCATGGTGACCAGCCGCCGCAGCAGCACCGGGATGTGGCGGTGGAGAAAGCCATCCATGATCACCTGCCCGGCCATCGTGCCCACAGCTGAGGAAGAAAGTCCGGCGGCCAGCAGCGAGACGGCGAAAATGGTGCTGGAGGCTCCGCCCAGCAGCGGAGCCAGGGTGCGGTAGGCCTCGGTGATGATGTCGTCGCCGGAGGTGACATCGTACCCCTGCGCCCAGAAGGTGGCCGCGGCCATCACCAGCATGGCGGCGTTGACCAATCCGGCGATGCTCATCGCGAGACCGATGTCGAGCAGCTCGAAGCGAAAGATGCGCCGCGCCTGCCCCGGGCCGCTCGGCACGATGCGGTGCTGGGTGAGCGCCGAATGCAGGTAAATGACGTGCGGCATCACCGTCGCGCCCAGGATGCCCGAGGCGAGCAGCACGCTTTCGGTTCCGGCGAAGCGCGGCCGCAGGATGGCGTTGGCGGCCGCCCCGAGATCGGGCCGGCCGAGAAACAACTCCACCACGTAGCAAATGGCGATCACGCCGAGCAGCACGCCGATGACCGCTTCCAGCGGGCGGAAGCCGTGGCGCTCCAACCCGAGGATGGCGAAGGTGACGATGCCGGTGAGGATCCCGGCCGGCAGCAGCGGAATGCCGAACAACAGGTAGAAGGCCACCGCGGCGCCGAGGAACTCGGCCAGATCGGTGGCGATCGCGACGAGTTCGGCAATCACCCACAAGGTGATGGTGACCGGGCGCGGCGCGTTTTCCCGAATCAACTCCGGCAGACTCTTGCCGGTGGCGATGCCGACCTTGGCGGAGAGCGACTGAATGAGAATCGCCATCAGATTGGAAGCGACCACCACCCACAGCAGCAGATAGCCGAACTGGGCGCCGCCCTGAATATTGGTGGCGAAGTTGCCCGGGTCCATGTAGGCGATGGAGGCGATGAAGGCCGGACCGAGAAAGGGGAGAATCCGGGCGAGACCGTGCCGGGGAACGGCGCCGTCGAGGACCGCGGCCGCCCGGGCGCGCGTCGCCTCATCGGCGCTGCCGGCGTGTTGCCTGCGTTCGGGATTCGCCGCGGTTGCCGTTGTCTCGAGCATGGCGCGTCGCCTTTTCCAAATGCCCCGATCATAGCCGAGCCTCGGGATTCATGCGCCCAGCTATCATACTAATGTTTAGTGTAATCTAAATTATTGATTTTTGCCATCTCGATGCGTCTGCCAGGCTACGCTCCGGGTTGGCGGCGGCGGTCAGACCGGTCGTTGCGTGGCGACTGGCGACCGGCGATGATGCGCTTCGGAGCATTCGAGCAACGCTGATGGAGGAACGAGTCATGGCCGAACTGATCGTGATCGCATTTGACAAGGAAGACGACGCGGCCGAGGCGCTGCGAAATATGCGGGCACTGGAAGGGCACAGCGCCTTGCGCCTGACCGACACCGCCGTCGTCGCCAAGGACCCGGACGGCAAGCTGCGCGTGCGCAACGAGGCGAGCAGCGGAGCGGAAGCCGGGGCCGTGGTCGGCGGCGCTATAGGATTGCTGACGACATTCTTGTTTCCGGTGGTGGGTACGATGGCCGGTGCGGCGGTCGGCGCCTGGGCCGGGTCAAAATTGGGCGGAAACGCGGTGGACGGCACGTTCGTGGAGGACGTCGGCAAGCAACTGGAGCCGGGCAAGTCGGCGCTGTTCCTGATGGTGGGGTCGGCCGACGCTGCCGGGCTGCGCGCGGCGCTGGAGCCCTATCGCGGCCGGGTTTACCAGACCACGCTCTCCACGGACGTCGAGGATGCGCTCAATAGCGCGCTGAAGGGGTAATCGCCCGGCGGCGCGGCGCTCAGGAGAAACAGCACGACGCCCCGATCCGTACACGGATCGGGGCGTCGGCTCATGGGATGGCGGACGATCGCGAGCGGATCAGACCGCCTGGGCGCGCACCCAGCGCTCTTCGGGCACGACGCCGCGCATGCGATCGATCGTGCGGAGCTGGTAGAGCATTCCCAACACGGCCACCACGATCCAGATCACCGTCCAGAACCATTCCAGGCGCACGGCCGCCCAGGTGGGGCCAAACCCGAGATCGGCGAAGGTGATCCGGTGGAGAAGCAGCAGCAAACCGGAAACCGCCGCCGCCGCGCCGCCCAGCGCCGTTTCGACGATGATCAGATAGACCGGCAGATTCAGCGCCAGCGCGATCAGAGCGAAGACAACCCCGACGACGACCGCTACGATCCACAGCCACCACCCGGCGGTGAGACCGATGGCCGACATCAGACCGGTGCCGAGCCCGGCGCCTACGATGCCAGCCGAGAGCAGCACCCCGAAGTACCACCAGAAGTACGAGAGCACCGCGAACAAAAGACCGACGATGATGCCGGCCGCGAACCCGACCACGGTGGCCAGGAACCCTTCACCCAGCAGGGCGGCAATGCCCACCGAGCCGACGAAGAACCCGCCGATCGCGCCGAAGATCGGCAACATCACGAAGAACGCCTGCAACCCGTAGAAGCAAATGCCCAAACCGAGGACCAGAATCACGATCCCCAGCAAGACCTCTTGCACAGCCGACCCCCTTCGCCGACCCTTGGCCGGCCAACCGTAAAGCGACAGCCCCCGCCGCGCCCGGGACGCCGGCCCCGGGCAGCGAGCACGGCCCCCCGCCGCGCTGCGCTTGCCACCATTGCACTATAGACGGTCTACGGTCGGTGTCAACAGAGAATGACGCGTACGAACGCGGAGATTGGCTCCTGTGACTGATGTGTCTGAACGCTCCCTCAAGGGGTCACGCCCGCCAGCGGCGCGTCCTCGGCGGCGCCAACCTCGCCCCGCGTCGTCTGCCGCATCGGCAGGCGGCCGGCGATGACGATCGCCAACAGCAGCACGCCGACCATCGTCAGATCGTGGGCGGTCAGCGCGACTTGCAGCGAACCGGTAACCCCGCCCAGCGACGCGACGAAGGCCCCGCCGATGCCGGCTCCGAGCGCGGCGCCCAGCACGTTGACCAGTTGCAGCGCCGCCGACGCGTTGCCTTCCTGACCGGGCGGCGCTGTCTCCAGCACGATCAGCGACGCGGTTGAAAACGCCAGCCCGATGCCGAGTCCGCCCAGCCCCCACGATGCCTGGCCGATGATCGCCGGCCATTGCGGGTTGGCGATGACCGTCACCCCAGCCGCGCCGATGGTCGTCAGCACCAACCCGCCTTGCACCAGCCGCCTCCGCGCTCCGCTCGGCGACAGGCGCGCCTGCAACCAGGAACCGGCCGTCCACATGACGGACACCGCGGTCAGCGTCAGACCGGCCAGATCGGCGGGGTAGCCATGCAGATCGGTGAGGGCGAGGGGAATGAACAGATCGACGCCGTTCAGCGCCAGGTTCAGCAGCAGCATGGTGGCGATCGCCGCCGGCAGCCCCGGCGCGCCGCGCAGCGTGCCCGGCGGCAACAATGCCGCCAGCGGGCGCAACCCCACCACCAGCCCGATCGCAACCATCGCCGCCGCCAGCCAGAGCGTCGGTTGACTCAACCCGGCCAGCAGCAAGCCGGCTCCCAGACTGAGCGCGGCGGCCTGGGCGACGCGGCGGCGCGCGGCGGGATCGGGTGTGCCGCCCGGCACCGCGCGGAGCTGGGGCAGCGCCATCATCGCGGCGATGAGCGGCAGGGGGACCAGCGCGAGAAAGACCCAGTGCCACGAGGTGCGCTCGGCGATCACCCCGGCGAGGTAGGGGCCGACCAATCCCGGCAGCACCCAGCCCGTGGAGAGCAGCGCCAGCATGCGCGGTTTGGCGCCCTCCGGGTAGGCGCGACCGATGGCGACATAGGCGACCGAGCTGAGCGCGCCGCCGCCGAATCCTTGCAGCGCGCGGGCGGCGATCAGCAGCGGCATCGAGGGCGCCATGCCGCCGAACAGCAACCCGATCGCAAAGAGCGCGACCCCCCAGGCGAAGGGGCCGCCAGGCCCCTTGGCGTCGGCGTGCAAGCCGGCGACGACGATGCCGACGAGGTTGGCCAGCAGGAAAGCGCTAAAGACCCAGCCGTACAGCTCGCGATGCCCCAGATCCTCCACGACCGCCGGCATCACGGTGGCGATCGCGAGCGCTTCGAAGGCGACGCAGAGAACATTCAGCAGCAGACCGACGGTCAGCCAGCGCAGACCGGGGTCGAATGGCCCAGTGGCTCCAGCGAACCGCGCCGCCCGTTCGTCGTGCCGTTCGCTCATCCGCCGAGATCCTCCGTCCTGCCGCATGCCGCCGGCCACGATACCATCGGATGGAGTCAGGAGTCAGGAGTGGGGGCCGAGGAGGGAGCGGCGCGTTTCGCTACGTCCGACGTCTGCGCGACTCCCCGGCTCGCGATGCTAGACTTCCCGGAGTGTTCGATCGCCCCCTCGCCGCGGTGGCTGCATGCCCGATCTCAGTCATTTACTGTCCCAACTGGGCAACCCGCGAAGCGTGCTCGACATCCTGGTCGTCGCGGCCATTTTTTATTGGCTGCTGTGGGTGGCGCAGGGGACGCGAGCGACCCAGCTCATACGGGGCATTGTCATTTTGTTGGCGCTGGTGTTTCTGGCTGGCGCCACGTTGCAGCTCACTACGCTGAACTGGGTGCTGGGTCAGAGTTGGCCGGCGTTGCTGGTGGCGGTGCCGGTGCTGTTCGCCCCCGAGTTGCGCCGCGCGCTGGAGCAACTCGGCACCACCGGAGCTTGGCTGCCGCACTTCGCGCCGCGCGGCGAGGAGTCGCAGGAGCGGATGGTTGACGAACTGGTGCGTGCGGCAGCCCAACTGGCGCGCCACCGCTACGGCGCGCTGATCGTGATCGAGCGGGAGACGGGGTTGCAAAATTTCGTGGAGCGCGGCGTACCCATCGACGCCTATCTGACCCGCCAGCTCCTGATCAATATTGTCTATCCCAACTCACCGCTGCACGATGGCGCGGTGGTGCTGCGCGACGACCGCATCGTGGCCGCCAGCGTGGTGCTGCCGCTCACTGACAATATCTCCGCCACCGGTCAGCTTGGCACGCGCCACCGCGCCGCCATCGGCGTCACCGAAGTTTCCGATGCGCTGGCGGTCGTCGTTTCCGAGGAGACCGGGCAGATTGCGGTGGCCCACAATGGTCGCCTGATTCGCAATCTCGACCAGGATCGGTTGCGCCGCGTGCTGCGCTCGCTGCTGCGGCTGGACAAGCCGAGTCGCGAACGCAGCGGGTTGGTGACGGCGGTCAACGAGCGATTGGGTCTGCCGGGGCGCGCGGAGCCGGCCCCCTCCAACGGCCGGGCCAAAGCCGGCGCCGCCCGCGACACGACCGAGCCGACCAAGACCACATGAGTGTGAGTCGCCCCGCCGACGAACGGCGTTTCCACTTCCCCACCGAAATACTCTCCCGCGTCGGCATCTCGCTGCTGCTGGCGGCGCTGCTATGGGGCTGGGTGACCACCCAGCGCGACCCGACGCTGACACGGACGATCAACGGGGTGCCCATCGTGGCTCCCACCCTGCCGGAGCCGCTCCAGATCGGAGGCGAGCTGGGAGCGGTGAATCTGCAACTGGAAGGGCCGCGCTCGGCGATCGACGCCATCAGCCGGACGGACCTGGAGCCGACGCTCGATATGAGCCAGATCGACGGACCAGGCGATTACACGGCGCCGGTGGTGGTGTCGTTGCCGCCGGCCGTGCGCGCCCAGCGCATCGACCCGCCGCGCCTGTCGATCGTGGTGGATGAAACCGCTACCCGCTCCATGCCGCTGCAGGTGCGTCCGGTCGCGCCGGACGACGGCACGCGGCGCATCGGAGCCATCACCCCGGATGTCTCCGAGGTGACCGTGAGCGGCCCGCGTCGTTTGGTCGATCAGGTGGCGAGAGTGGTGCTGCCGATCGATATCGGCGACCGCACCAGTGATTTCACCGGTCAGTTCACAACCGTTGCGCTCAATGCCGACGGGCAACCGATCCCGGAGGTGGATATTCGGCCGCGGCGGGTGCTGGCCTCGGTGGCGGTAAGCGCCAAGGGCCGCGCGGTGCCGGTGCTGATCCAGATCGTCGGCAGCCCGGCGCCCGGCTACGAAGTGGGCGACGATGTGGTGAATCCGCCTACGGCGCTGCTGGACGGACCCGAAGATGTGCTGGGCGATCTGGTTTCGGTGCTGACCGAGCCGATCAACGTGCAGGGCGCGGTCGAACCGGTGAGCGTTCGTGTCGGATTGGAGGGACTACCGCCCGGGGTGCGCGTGATCGAACCGCCCGATGGTCGCTTCACCGTGGTGATCCAGGTGCGTCAGCGCGGAGTGACCCAAACGCTGCCCGACCAACCGGTGGTGGCGACCGACCTTGCCCCCGGCCTGGAGACGACGATCGACCCGCCGGCGGTGGGCGTGGTCATCTTCGCCGCCGAGGATACGCTGGCGACGCTGCGGACCGGTCAGGTGGTGGTGAGCGTGTCGGCAGCCGGGTTGGCTCCGGGGACCTACCAATTGCCGCTGTCGGTGGCGGTGCCGCCCGAGGTGCAATGGATCCGCACCCAACCCGGATTTGTCCGCGTCACCGTGCATGCCTCGACGGGGGCGACTCCGGCGGCAGTCGGGGCGACGCCGCTCCCCGAACCACCGCGCGAGATCCCGTGAGCGGGCGCTCCCCGCGTTAGCTTGGCCGGCGCGCGAATGCGCCCTGGCCGTTGGCATCCAGCCAATCAATGACGACCGAACCGGCGCGCTCCCCTGGCCCGATGCTGAAGCGGACGCCGGTGCGGCCGACGGCATTCTCGCCCACCGATTCGAGGGTGAAGACGTCGCGGTCGTAATGAGCGAGCGGGAGCTTCAGCGGAGCCGGGCCGAGCGCGATCTCCAGACCGCCATTTGTCGCGGTCACGGCCAACGGGCCGAAGAGCAGACTGTCATACATCCCGACGTAGGCTTCGTC
>JADLCW010000175.1 GCA_020847015.1 Thermomicrobiales bacterium
CGACAAAGCGGCCAGCCAATCTGCCAAGTAAATTCGGCTCTGCTGCCAGGAAAAAGGCCAGCACAAACGTAATGAACCCATAAATGAGCGTGCGCGCGACATCCAGCGACAGGGCGGTAAGGCGACCAGCCACTTGGCCGATATTGCCCGATATCTCATTCGTCACGCGATCCAGCGAGGGACCGCCCGCCCAATCGGGATTGATTCCGCCGAGCACCTGCCCGAGGCGCACGCGGTAGGCGGGCAACTCGGCGCGCAGCAGGCGAATCTCAGAGCCGATGAGCGGGATCAGCACCAAAGCGACCAGCACGAACAGTGCGAACAGTACGATGTAGTGCGCCAGAATGCCGAACGGGCGCGGAATCCCACGCCGCTCCAGCCATGACACCGGCTCGTCGATGGCGGTCGCCAGCAGAACGGCGAAGAGCAGGATCAGCAGCAAGTTGCTGAGTTGGAAGCTGAACCAGACCAGCGCCGCGAACGCCGCCAGCAGCAGCAGGGTGCGACTCGCGATCTCGACCGTCACGCGCTCGGGGCGGCGCGACTGGCGTCCCTCCGGTGGCGGCATCCCGTCCATGCCCGCTCCTCTCGCACCCCGACGACGCGCCGGCAGGATAGCAGGATGCGCGCTGTCGTCCGGCTGCGGCTCGCCGGCGTCGGCCGATCGCTGGGCGTCGCATGGCGAACCGCTGGGCGCCGCACGGCGCGTCGAGCATCGCGATCGCCTGAGCCGGGACGCGCGGCTTACTCCCGGCGGAGAGCCGATCTCCGGCAACTCCGTCGGCGCCGGCATGCGTGACAGCGCACCCGTCCAAACATCGCGCCGGCGCTGGCGTCACACCCCGCCAAACACCCATGCGCCCCCGACCATCGTCGCGACCGGCCGCACCGCGGCCAGCTCGTCTGGCGCGGCCAGCGGATCGCGATCCAGCACGACCAAATCGGCGAGTTTACCCGGCGTAAGCATGCCCTGGCGCGTCTCGCGGCCGGTGGCGAAGGTCGCCGATGTCGTGTAGCTGCGGAGCGCCTCCATCGGCGTCAGCACCTCGTCCGGTCCCAACAGCCGGCCGGTCACGGTGCGCCGCTCGACCGCCGTCGCCATCCCGACCCACGGGTTGTAATCGGTGATGGGCGAATCGGACGAGCCGGCCACGATGACGCCGGCATTCAGGTAGGTTCGCATCGGCATGGCCCGCGCCGCTCGCTCCGGTCCCACGCTGTTGACGAACCCTTCGCCCAGATTGCGCAGGAACGGTGACGAGACCAGCGCCGGGATGCGAAATTCGGCCATCAGCCGCAGCGTCTCCGGGGTCGGGAAATAGGCATGGTGAACCCGATGGCGCAGCCACGGTTTAGGGTTGGCGTGCTGCGCGTCGGCGTAGGCGCGCACCACGACCGCCTGCGCCTCGTCGCCGCAGGTGTGAATGTCCATCGGCCAGCCCAAATCGTGCACCCAGCGGATCAACTCGACCAGCCGCTCTGGCTCCACGGTCCATGTGCCGTGGTTGCCCGGTTCGTCCAGATATGGGTCGTACATGCGCGCGGTGCGATCGCTGATGCCGCCGTCGGGCATCAGTTTGATGCCCTCCAGTCGCAGGCGGTCGTCGCCCAGACCGCCTTCCAGCCCCAGCCCCGCGAAGCGATCCTGCAACAGCGGCTCGATTTCCGGCGTCCCGAATCCCCAGCCGGCAAGCAGCAGATCCGCCCGCACCGTCAATCGCTCCTCGCGTCGCGCCCGACCGTAGGCGTGAATTTGCTCGGGGTACAGTCCCGGTTCGGCGATGCCGGTGATGCCGACCGCATGGTAGGCGGCGCAGGCGGCGGCGATCGCCTCGACCATGTCAGATTCCGTCGGCGGCGGAACGGCTCCCGCGATCAGCTCCTTGGCTCGATCGCGAAACAGACCGGTCGGCTCGCCGGACGCATCGCGATCGAAGGAGCCGCCGTACAGCAGATCGGCCGGCGGATCGGGCGTGGCGGCGGTGATGCCAGCCGCCCGCAGCGCTGCCGAGTTGCACACCAGCTTGTTCCAGACCCGATGCAGCACGACCGGGTGATCGGGGGCGACGGCGTCGAGATCGTGGCGCGTCGGATGGCGGCGCTCGGCAAGCAGACTCTCGTCCCATCCGCGCCCGACGACCCAATTGCCCGGCGGCGTTCGCCGAACTCGCTCTGCCACCCGCTCCACGATCTCCGGAATCGACCGGCAGTCGTACAGCGATGTCTCCGCCAGCATCGCGCCGGTCATCAGTAAATGGTTGTGCGGGTCGATCAGCCCGGGGATGACCGTTGCGCCATCCAAAGCCACGATCTGGGTGGACGCTCCAGCGAGCGAGCGAATCTCTTCGTCCGCGCCGACGGCGGCGATCCGCCCGTCTTTGACCGCCAGCGCCGAGGCGCCGCCAATCGTCGGGTCCAGCGTGTGAACGCGCCCACCGAGCAGAATCAGATCGGGCGCCTGCGGCAACACCGGCATCGGCTTCGACTCCTCCGCGGCAAACGACAATAGCGCGCGGATGATACCGAGCCGCGACGCGCCATGTTGCCGCGTGCGCGCGGCAACCGCGGGGCGAAGCGAAACTGAATGTAAGCCCAGCGGCGCGCCCTACCCTTGCAGGTGCGCCTCCAGGAACCAGAGATCCTTGTCGGTCTGGCGGGAAACCTCCGTGAAGAGATCGGCAGTGTCCAGATCGCCGACCCGGTCGCTCTGCGCGATGGCGGCACGGCTGCTGGCGGCGTAGGCGCCGTAACGCTCGACCAGCGCGGATACGTACGCCATACCTTCATTGATGTCGTCGGGCAGTTCCGGTAGATGGCTGTTGTGAGCCGCCATGCGAGCGGTGCCGCGCGCCTTGCCGCCCAGCGCCGTGACCCGCTCGGCAATCGAGTCGACGAACTCCAGCACGCGCTCGGCCAGGTCGTCGAACAACAGATGGAGCTGCATGAACTCCGCGCCCTTGACGTTCCAGTGGGACTGCTTGACCTGGCTGTAGAGGTCGAAGGTGTCGGCCAACTGCTGGTTGAGCAGATCGATCATCGTCCGGCGGACGTCTGCCGGCAGATCGTTATGGGTCTTGAAGGTGTCGGTATTCGTGGTTTGCGCCATGAGTGGCCTCCCTTTCGCGTTTGGCAGGTGCGCCGGTCGTCCGGGTCTCGATCATTGCAGGGTCCGGGCCACGATTGAACCGCGCCGGCCATCTGCGCCGATCCATACTCCGGCGAAGCATACATGGCGGAATCATTCGACTGCCTACTCGTCGGCTGATGATCCGCCAAATCTCGCAGCCTGCGGCATCGTCACGCATTCGGGCACGCGCCGCAGCGGTCGCCGAAATGCGGATAATTTCGCCTCGCAGTCAGCGCGATCGACCGCGCGATGGCCGAGGCGTCGGGAACCTGCCACGCCGTCCGCGGACTCGCTTTGATCCCGATGCATGCGAATGAGCGCGGCGGTGGTTGCGCGTCGGCAATACGTCTTCGTATAGTGGCACGACCGAACTCGAGACTTGGACAATCGCCGTTCTCCAACCCAAGCGTTCGAAACCCGGCGGCGCAGCCGGTCGACGCGCTCAACGATGAGTTACGGAGGTGGTCACCGCAATGACGGACCCGCGCACGCAGCGATTTCTGGCTGCGACTCGAACCGGCCGACTTTCTCGCCGCGCGGTGCTGGAAACCGGCCTGCGTCTCGGCGTCGCCACACCGCTGCTGACGTCGCTGGTGTTCGCAGCGCCGGAAGCGAAAGGGGCTCCGCAAATGGCCGCGGTCCCCGCCCGCCAGGACGGCGCGAGCAGCGGCACATTCACCAACATCATCACCGTCGGCACCGAGGACTTCGACCCGCACTACTCCTACGCCACGCTGTCATCGACCATCGCCATGTGCCTGTACGACATGCTGATCCGCTACAAGGGCGACTCCACGACCGAGATCGAACCGATGCTGGCCGAGTCGTGGGAGGCCAACGAGGATCAATCCGTCGTCACCTTCAAGATTCGACCGGACGTGACGTTTCACGATGGCACGGTCTGCGACGCCCAGGCGGTGAAGGATTCCTACACCCGCTGGATCGAACTCGGCGGCGCTCCGGTCAACGTCATTACCCGCTTCGTCGAATCACCGGATCAGATGGTCGCTGTCGATGCGACCACGCTGCGCTTCGATCTCGGTCGGCCGCAGCCGCTGTTCGTCTATGCGATGGCCTCGCAATATGGCCCCTCGGTGCTCAGCCCGACCGCCATCAAGGAGCACGCCACCGCCGAGGATCCCTACGCCCACGAGTTCTTCAAAGCCGACGGGGTCGGTACGGGTCCGTATCGCCTCATTTCCAACTCCCTCAACGAAGGGCTCGTATTCGAGCGATTCACGGAGTACCGCGCCGGCTGGGAAGGCAACCACTTCGATCGCATCATTTTCCGCGTCGTGCCGGAAGAGGCCACCCGTCGCCAGTTGCTGGAGCAAGGCGATGCCGACGCCGCCGCCTTCAACCTCACGGTGGACAACATCGAGGCGCTGCGTACGAACGATCGGGTGACGGTCGTGGAGTATCCTTCGACCGCCAACCAGTGGGTCATCATGAACGTGCCGCGCCTCAAAACGGTCGAGGCGCGCAAGGGACTGAGTTACGCCTTCCCCTACGACGATGTTCAGAACGCCGTCTTCAAGGGACTGCTCAAGCGCACCGGTCCGCTGGCCGATAGCGTGCGCGGATACGATCCGGATGTTTTCCTGTATCCGACCGATCTCGCCAAGGCCAAGGAACTGCTGCTTCAGGGCGGGTTCCAGGAAGGCGATGTGTTCGAGTACATGTTCGACAGCAACGACCCGCGCGAGGCGACCGTCGGTCAACTCTTCCAGGCTAACGTGCAGCAGATCGGGTTCGATCTCGACCTGCAGGCGGTCGACTACGCCACGCTGGAGTCGTCCATCTTCGGCGATGCGCCCACGGAAGAGAAACCGCACATGTATGGCGGCTGGGGGTGGTGGCCCGATTACAACGACGCCTGGAACCAGCTCGCGCCCAACTTCACCGCCGCCAACATTGGGGGCGGCGGCAGCAATGCCGGCGCCTACGACAATGCGCGGTTCGAAGAGATCATGGCCGAAGCGGAGCACTTCACCAGCGAAGAGGAATACGACGCGCTCATGAAGGAAGCCCAGAACATCCTGACCGAGCAGGATCCGCCGGCCATCTACTACGGGCAAATCATCTATTACACCGTCATCGGCAAGGACATTCAGGGCTACGTGCCCAACCCGCTCTATCTCAGCAGCTTTGACTTCTGGGGTCTTTCCCGCTCCCCCGCAACCTAGTGCGCCAGCGGGGCGACCGGCATCATCCGGTCGCCCCGCGCTGAGGAGATTCGATGCTCGTTCGCATGATCGTCCGACGGCTGATCTTTCTCGTCTTTGTGCTGTTCGGGCTGTCAGTGCTCACCTTCGGGTTGTCACATATCGTGCCGGGCGACCCTGCCCGGCTGATGGCCGGGCCGCGCGCGAGCAAGGCGGCGGTCGCCAAGATCCGTGAGAAGTACGGGCTCAACGACCCGGTGCCCATCCAGTACATCCATTACGTCCAGGGCGTGGCCCGGCTCGACTTCGGCGACTCGTTCACGTCGCGTCGCCCAGTGCGCGACGATTTGCAGCGCTATCTGCCGGCCACGCTCGAGCTGGGGTTGGTCGCCTTCATCATCTCCACCGCGGTCGGCGTTCCGCTCGGGGTGCTCTCGGCGGTGCGGCGCGATCAGTGGCCCGATCACGTCGCTCGCTTCGTCTCCATCTCCGGGTTGGCGCTGCCGGTGTTCTGGCTGGCCATCATGGCCCAGTTTCTATTCTTCGGAAAATTGGGCTGGATGCCGGATGGCGGGCGTCTCCCCATCGGCTATCCGCCGCCACCCACCATCACCACGCTATATACCGTCGACGCGCTTCTGGCTCGTCAGTGGGATACGTTCCTGCTCGCGGTCAAGCATCTCGCCTTGCCGGCGCTGGTGCTCGCCTACGGTTCGCTGGCGACTATCACCCGCATGGTGCGCGGCGGCATGCTGGAGGTGCTCAATCAGGACTACATCCGGACCGCCCGCGCCAAGGGCATCGGCCAGCGTTCGGTGATCACCGGTCACGCCCTGAAAAATGCGCTATTGCCCGCCGTCACCTCGCTGGGGTTGCAGGTCGGGTTGTTGCTATCGGGGGCCTTCCTGGTGGAGATTGTGTTCTCCTGGCCCGGGATCGGCCGCTACGCGGTGGAAGCCATCCAGCGCCTCGACTACAACGCCACGATGGCGACCACCCTGGCGATCGCTGTCGTGTTCGTGCTTATGAACCTCGTCGTCGATATCCTCTACCTGTTCCTCGACCCAAGGATTAGCTACACGTGAGCGCAGAGCCAACCACCCCCGGCGCCTCCAACACTCCGACCCTCGCCGCGGCGACTGCCGGCAGCGTCGCGAGCATGTCGACGCCCCTCGGCGCCGCCGCGCCCGCGAACGATCGCAGCCAGATGCGGCGCAATCTGCACCGCTTTCTGGTGGCCAACCGGCTGAATCTGGTCGGGGTCATCATCGTCGCGCTATTCTTCATTTTGTCCATCTTCGGCCAGAAGCTCGCCCCCTACGATCCCTTCGCCCAGGACATCACCGGCTCCAAGTTGCTCGGCCCCTCCTGGTCCCACCCGATGGGCACCGACGAACTGGGCCGCGATGTGCTTAGCCGCGTCATGGCCGGCACCCGCATCAGCCTCCAGGTGGCGGTCGTGGTGCTCACCTTCGCCGTGTCGTTCGGCACTCTGGTCGGCTCCATCGCCGGCTATTTCGGCGGCATGGTCGATGAATTGCTGATGCGCTTCACCGACATGTTCCTCGCCTTCCCGGCGCTCATCCTCGCCATCGCCATCGCGTCCACGCTCGGGCGCGATCTCAAGTGGACGATGGTCGCGCTTTCCACCGTGTTCTGGCCGTGGTACGCCCGCCTGGTGCGCGCCCAAATTCTCTCCATCCGCGAGCGCGATTTCGTTACCGCCGGGGAAAGCATCGGGATGTCCGGTTCGCGCCTGCTCTTCCGCCACATCCTGCCCAACGCCGTGGCCGTGATCATCATCCAGCTCACGCTCGATGTCGGCTACGCCATCCTGGCGACCAGTTCGCTCTCCTTCATCGGTCTCGGCGCCCAGCCGCCCTCGCCGGAATGGGGCACCATGATGGCCACCGCCCGCAACTACTTCCGCGAGGCGTGGTGGTACATCACGTTTCCCGGCGTGGCGCTGACGCTGACGGTGTTCGCCTTCAACGTGCTCGGCGATGGTCTGCAAGACGCGCTCGACCCGCG
>JADLCW010000176.1 GCA_020847015.1 Thermomicrobiales bacterium
GGACGTGCGACAACTGCCCCCGAGCAGAGCGCTCGATACCGTTGCATGGCAATGGCGCTCTGTTTCCCGGGCTCCGGCCTCATGCCATTCTGTCTTGAGTTTGGACAACGCGGGGCGAGCTTTGCTAGCGCCGCGACGGGCCGGCGTCGCTGGTGTGCCGCAGCATGGTTCCCGCCTTGGGCCGGCGCCCGGCGAGCGTCCGCGCCGAGACCGCCGTGCGCCGCTCGTGCGCCGCGCTGCCGGCAGGATGCTGCCAGCAGCAGACGCTGGGAGGCACGACCTTGCCGCGGCCCGCTGCCCAGACCGGCCCGGAGCACACCTGAACCCCGCGGTATTCAGCGGCAGGTCTGCGGATGGAATGATCCCCGGCTGGGAGCATCGGCGGCTGGCCGATGTGCCGAAGGCGGCGGGGAGCTGGGCGCCGCTGGTCGGGGATCAACGGGAGCCAGATCCGGCACGCCTATGGCATTGGCGGCGCGGCAGATCGCCTCGGCCGGGCGCATCCCGCCCCCCTCGTCGTGATGGACCGCCATTACCGTCTGGCCGAATTAGCCCGGATCGGGCTCGCCACCGATCTGCCGGTCCGTCTGGCGCGCCCCCGCTGCGTCGTGCGGCGGTCGGGCGCCCACGACGAGTTGTCGCGACCGTCCCCGGCGGGCAGTTCAGTTCGGCCGGTCCCGCACCTACGACGCGGTTGCCGCAACGAAGCACTTCGCACCTGCACCGCCCTGCGAGACAAGCATCCCGAGCGAGCGCGCCACGCAGGAGCGCCACGTGCGGCCGGGAACGGAAATTGCCGACCACCGCAGCTTACGCGGCTCGATCGACGGGTCGTGCGGCGTCGTCAGGGGGAATGGGTGTACGAACTTTCGGACGGCCAGGTGTTGCTGGTTCTGCTGGCGATGGCGGTGATTCTGGTGGTCGGTCGCGGTACGGCGGAGATCGCCCGGCGACTCGGGCAGCCAGAAGTGCTGGGCGAGCTGATCGGCGGTTTTCTGCTCGGCCCATCAATATTCGGAGCGCTGCTGCCGGGGGCGCAGCAGACGCTCTTCGGCGGCGAAGCCGTGGGGGTCGCGCTCTCCGGATTTTCCTGGATTGGCGCGATTCTCCTGCTGTTGATCGCCGGTTTCGAGGTGGATCTGGGCATTTTGCGACAGGAATTGCGACCAGGTGCGCTGACCGCCGCGTTCGCCATCGTGCCGTCGCTGATCGCCGGCTCGCTGTTCGCCTGGTTCGTGCTGGGGATGGCTCCGCCGGCGGACATCTTTCTCGGCATCGTCCTCTCCGTCACCGCCGTCAGTGTCGCGGCCAAGATCACGATCGAGCGCGGCTCGCTGCGCCGCCGCTACGCGCAGGTCACGCTGGCGTCCGGTGTCGCCAGCGAAGTGCTGGTTTGGTTGCTGATCGCCGTCGTCGTCTCGATGAAGGCGGGCAATCCACTGCTGGCCGGGTTGCGCAGCGCCGCGTTTGCGATCGGCTTCTTCGCGATCATGGTGACGCTCGGCCGTCGCCTCACTTTTTGGGCGATGCGCCGGGTGGCCGACAGCGCCCGGATCGCGTACGGGCCGCTGTCTCTGGTGCTGGTGCTGGCGTTCAGCTCGGCCGCCTTCACCGCCCGCCTGGGACTGCACCCGCTGCTGGGGGCGTTCACCATCGGCGTCGTCATCGGCGCTGCGCCGCGCGTCACGCGGTCGCTGCAGGAAAGCGTGCAGTCGATCGCGGTCGGATTTTTCGCGCCGATATTCTTCGTGTTGGCGGGGATGCGCGTCGACATTTTTCAGCTCGGCCACATCTGGACCATCGGCGCGATGCTGCTGCTGTTCGTGGTCGCCACGGCGGTGAAAGTCGGATTCGGCACGTTGGGAGCCAGAATCGGCGGACTGGACTGGTGGGAAGCCGGGATCGTCGGCGTCGGGGTCAACCTGAAAGGCGGCACCGATGTCATCGTGGCCATCCTCGGGGTCGAGCTGGGGTTGCTCTCCGGGCAAGGCTACGCCATGTACGCGCTGGTGGCTATCCTCACCGTGCTGGTGTCGCCGCCGGCGCTCGGGTTCCTGGAAGCGCGTGTGCCCACTTCAGGCGCGGAGCGCACGCGGCTGGAACGGGAGGAATCACGACGGCGGGCGTACCTGCCGACCATCGAGCGCGTGGCCGTGCCCATCGTCCCGGCGTTGCTGCCGGAGGCGGCCGCCAGCGTGGTGGAAACGATCGCCCGCGCCAAGGGCGAGGAGGCGGAATTCTTCGATATCACCCGCCTGACGATAAGCGGCGCCCCCGCGCCCAACGCCGCGCAATCGACCGAGATCGCCCTCGCCGACGACCGGCTGGATGAGGCCAGCGAGATGGCGAAGGTGGAAGTGACCGAGCGGCGGGTCGAATCGTCAGCCGTGCTCGCGGCCATCCTGGACGCGTCCTCGGAGCAAACGCTGCTGGCCATTGGGGCGCGCCCGCCGGCGCCGGCCCCCACCGTCTCGCTCGGCCACCTGCAGGACCAGATCATCGACCGGGCCAGAGGCGACGTGCTGGTGGCTATTTTCGAGCGAGAGAACGAGTTGCCGCCGGTGGATCGCATCGTGGTTCCGATCACCGGGTTCGCCTACTCGCTCAAAGCGGCGGACGTGGCCGGCTATCTGGCGAAGGCGCTGCGGGCGGATCTGACGCTGTTGACGGTCGTCGATCCTCGGCAAAGCGGACGCTTCTGGCGGGAGGTGGACCGACACAGTCTACTCGCGACAGGTCGTCGCGTGGTGCGCGAGGCGACATTTCGTCTGGAGCGGCTGGATGTGTCGGTAGCGCAGCGGGTGGTGCTGAGCGAGGATCCGAGCGAGGCGATCGTGCGAGAACTCGCGCGCGGTGGGCGGCAACTGGGGGTCAGCGGCGCGCTCGACCGCAGCGTCGATGGGCAATTGGATCTCGGTCCCGTGGCGCACGCGGTGCTGACGCGAACGCGCCTGCCGATGGTGCTGCTGATCTCGCACGACAGCGGCGCATTCGCCTCGGAGTGAGCGACAGGCACAGCGGAGACGCCCGCGCCGGCTCATTTCGCGCGGATTGCGTTTTGCCTCGGCGGTCTGCACGGATCAACCGTGCGCCGGAATCCGCTCCGCAGCGACCTGCCCCTTCGCCGTGCGTCCCGCATCGGGGGTCAGGCGCACGCAGCCCACAGCCCATAATCATGGCGACGGGCGAACTCCTCAGCGTCGACGAGGCGATCGAGGTAGCGCCGATTCGGCGTGTCGCGGAACCGCTCGCCGTAGCCGGCGCGAACGATCGCCTCATTGACGAGATAGACGCCATCGGCATCTTCGAACCAGACGTAGCGCAGCAGCCGACCGTAGCGGTCCCGGTTTTCCCGATCCTGCTCCAGATAGATCA
>JADLCW010000177.1 GCA_020847015.1 Thermomicrobiales bacterium
GACGATGGCCAGGTCGACGGGCAAACCCGCGTCCGCTTCCCGGACGGCATCGAATCGAATGCCTACGACCTGATCGAAACGCGCACGCCCGAGGGGCAGAGCCCGGCCGAACCGCAGCGCATCGACCTCGGACCCGGCGCCAACACCGCGAACGTAACTGCCCCCGGCGGCCAAGCCGGCGAGCCGACAGCAGAGCCGCCGACCGTGCGCCCAGCCGAACCACCGGCCACGGCGGAACCGCCAACCGAACAACCCGCCATCGAGACTCCTGGCGACGAGACGGTCCCCGGTCGGCTGGTCGTCGCTATCGAGGACGCCAATGGCTCCCCGCTCCCCGGCGGCTGCGTCATGCTGATGGAGATGGCCTTCCAGGCCTGCGATGACGACGGCAACGGCACGATCGTGTTCGACGGGCTGCAGCCGGGCCCCTACACGATTCAGGAGACCGTGCCTCCGGCCGGCTTGGCGCCGCTGCCGGCGCAGCAGGTGAATCTGCGTCGGAACGGCACGCGCGTCGTCCTCGTTCACGGGGCCGTCCCGCCGCCGGTCGAAATCCCGACCACCCCGGAGGAGCCCCAAGCGCCGCCCGCGGTCGAAACGCAACCTCCGGTCATCGAAAGTGGTTCGCTGATGATTCTGGCCGAGGGACCGGACGGTCAACCGGCCCCGGGCGGCTGCTACGCCGCCGCGCCGCGCCGCGGCGATGGTCCCTCGGTCGAGGCGTGCGATGACGACGACGGCGCGGATGGCGCGACCCGGTTGCCCGATCTGGCGCCCGGTCGCTACCAGGTGACCGAGACAGTCACGCCAGTCGGATTCCAGCCGGCCGGCGGCCAAACCACACAGGTTGCGGCCGGGGCCGAATCGACGTTGACGATCGCCTACGAACCGGCCGGTCCGCAACTCGGGCATCTCGTCATCGATGTGACCGATCCCGACGGCGCGCCGCTCGGCGGAAGCTGTTTCGATCTCGCCGGTCCGGCCGACTTCACTGACATCTGCGATCAGGGCGACGACGGTCGCCTTGATATGCCCGACATCCCGCCTGGCGACTACGTTGTCCGCCAGATTGCGGCGGCGCAGGACTTTGCGCCGGCCGCCGAGCAGCATGTCGCCGTACCGGCGAACGATTCCGTGCGGGTGGCGGTCGTCAACCAGCCGAACGCGCAACCAGAGCCCGAACCGACCGAGACACCGACTGAAGCACCCTCCATCGAGCCGACGGCCACCCCACCCCCGGTCGTGGCGCGACCGACCCAGGCGCCTTCCACCGAAGCGCCGCAGCCAGCTCCGGGCACGGGCAGCGCGGTTATCGTGGCCACCGATGAGGCTGGCAATCCGGCCGGCGGCGGTTGCTACGCTCTGCTCGGTCCTGAAATCATCGAGGTCTGCGACAACGACGCCTCCGACCGAGCGCCTGAGGACGGCCGCATCCGTCTCGACGGGTTGCCGCCCGGACAATACGATCTGTTCGAAACACGAGTGCCGCCAGGCATCGCTCCGGCTGCCGCTGGCGTGACAGCCGACGTGGCTGCCGGTCAGACGGTGCGGGCCACGTTCACGCCCGGCGCCGTGCCGACCGTGGAGATCGAACAACCCGTCGCCCAACCGACCGAAGCGCCAAGCGCGCCGCCAGCGACCGATACGGGCAATGTGGTGTTCTCCGTCATCGACCCGAGCGGCGCCCCGGCCGCTGGCGCTTGTCTGCGTCTGGACGGTCCCACGCCAATCGACCGCGTTTGCGACAACGATGCGGGCGATGCGGCGGTCGCGGTCAGCATCATCGCGGTCGGTGATCTGCTTCCCGGCGACTACACCATCGAAGCGACCGCAGCGCCCGGTTTCGCGGCGCCAGCTCCGCAATCCTTCACCGTCGCGGCGGGCGCGCGCACCAATGTCGTCATCCAGCTCGCGCCGGCCGCTCCCGCAACCGGCAGCCTGCGCCTCCGCGCCGAAGACGCCAGCGGCGCTCCCCTACCCGGCGCTTGCTATGCCGTGGATGCCGGCGCCGGCACGTCCAACCCCATCTGCGACGACGGGGGAACCGGCGAGGTGCTCGTGCCCGACGTGCCCACCGGCGACGTGCAGATCACCCAGACGCAACCGCCAGCCAATGCCGGCGCCCCAGAACAGGCAACTCAAAGCGCAGTCGTCAATGCCGGCGCCGAGACGACCGTGGTCTTCCGCCAGGGCGCCGCGACCGGCGCGCTGGCGATCGTGGCGACCGGACCGGATGGCGAAGCGGCCGGCGGCGCCTGCTTCCAGATCAATGGTCCTGCCACCGGTCCCGCCTGCGACGACGAATCGGGCGATAGCGACGCGACGCCGGGTCGGCTGCTCCTGCGCGATCTGCCCCCTGGCGACTACGACGTGCTGGTGAGCCGACCCGGCCCGGGCTACGCCGCCTCCGACCAGCACATCTCGGTCACGGTCGAGGCGGGTCAGACGGCGACGGTCGCATTCACCTTCCAGCGTGAGGCGCAACCCGGCGCGATCCGGGTGACGGTCACGCGCGGTCAGGGCGTCGGCCCCGGGTTCTGCGTCGAGGCCATCGGCGGCACGATCCCGAATACTCCGATCTGCGACAACGCCGCGGGCGATGCCGACCCCAACCCGGATATCGTGCTGATCCAGAATCTGCCCGCCGCCACCTACGACATTACCCTCGTCAACTACCCCGAGGGGGTAGCCCTGCCCGACCCGCAATCGGTGACGGTGCAGGAAGGGCAAACGGCCGATGTCGCCTTCGCGCTGGAGCTGGAGGCGCCGCAAACAGGCACGCTTACAGTCCGCGCCGTGGATGCCTCCGGCAACGCCTTGCCCGGCGCCTGCTACGAACTGGCGCCGGCCGCCGGCGGCGAATCGATCGCGCGGTGCGACGACCAAAATCGCGGCGAAGTCGACTTCACGGATCTCGAACCGGGCGACTACACGATCCGGCAGACAATGCCGCCCGTGGGTCAGCCGCCGGCCGCCGCCGCGCAAATCGTCGCAGTGACAGCTGGCGAGCAGGCGACCGCAACATTCCTCCCCGCCGCCTTCGGAGCGGTGGAGATCACGCTGCGCGACGACATCGGGCAACCGGTCGCCTTCTGCGCCGAACTGCACGGTCCGGTGAATCAGGGGCCGCTCTGCGACAACACTGCGGACGACACCGACCCCAATGTGGGCACGATCCGTTTCGCGCAGGTTCCCGCCGGCGCCTACCAGATCGTTTTCTCCCAGATTCCCGGCCCGCTGCCGACGCCGGAGGCGCAGTCCGTCACTGTCGACGGAGACCAGACGGCTGCCGTGGCGGTCACCGTGCAGCGACCAGCGGGCGAATTGCGATTGTTCGTCGAGGATGCCGCCGGCAACCGGCTTCCCAACACCTGCGTCACCCTGACCGGACCAGACGGCGCGACGACCGAGCCGATCTGCGACCGGGGCGACGACGGTCAATTGAACTTCCCCGACTTGGCGCCCGGCACGTACCGGGTCGCGCAGACATCCGTCGCACCCGGGTTCGAATCGGCTCCGGAGCAGACGGTCGAGATCCGGCCGGGTGAACCCGCCGACCTGACGATCGTTCTGACGCGCGTGGCGACTCCGGTCCCCACCGCGACCGCAACCCCGCAGCCGACGGCGACCGCGACCGCGACTGTCCCCCCGACTCCGGAGGCTACCCCCACGCCCCCGCCAGCAGCGCCCGGCGTGCTGGTCATCACCGCCGTGGGTGAAGATGGAAATCCGATCGGGTTGCCGGGCGCGTGTTACACCCTTGCCGGCGGTCCGCTGCTGGCGCCGGTTTGCGACAACGGGGTCGACGACACCGACCCGGCTATCGGCACAGTCCGCATCGAGGGCGTGCCGGCCGGAACCTACACCGTCAGCCAAACCCGCGCCCCGGAAGGCTATCTCATCGCCGCCCCGGTCAAGATCGCGGTTGTTTCTCAGGAGGAAGCCGCCGCGACGGTGACGAATCAGCCCATCCCCGCGCCGACTGGTTCCTTGACGATCGCGGTCGTCGGGCCGGGCGACACCGCGCTGGGCGGCGCCTGCTTCCGCCTCACCGATGCCGATGACGCCGTCGCGGCCGAGGGGTGCGACAACGGCCCCACGGACACCAATCCCGCTCCCGGCGCCATCGGTTTTGCCGGGCTGCCGGCCGGTAGCTACATTGTCAGCCAGACCGGTGCGCAGGATGGGTTCCAGACGGCGGAGCCACAGGCGATCGATATTCGCGGCGACGACGAGTCCACCTTGCGGGTGGTCAACCAACCGCTGGAGCCGGAAACGAGCTCGGTAACGCTGGTGGCGCAGGACGAAGCAGGGCAGCCGGTCACCGGCCAATGTTTCACGCTCACCAGCAGCGATGATCGGCGCGGCCCCTACTGCGACAACGGCGAAGGCGACGCCAACGCCGACCCAGGAGCCGTGGTGGTGGAAGAGCTGCCGGTTGGCTCGTGGACGGCTATCGCCCAGCCAGTTCCCGATCAGGCATTCGCCGACCGGACCACGTTCACTCTGCGCCGTGGCGGCCCGCCGCTGCGCGTGGTCGTTCGACTGCAGACCAAGCGAGCGAAAACCGGCTCCTTGCAGATCGCTAAACGCGACGAGCGCAACCAGCCGCTCGGCAACGCCTGCTTCGCCCTGCGCGACGGAAACAAAACCGTGGCCGAGGTGTGCGACAACGGCCGCGGCGACGGCGACGGCGCGCTCGGTGCGATCCGCTTCGACAACGTGCCGGTCGGCCGCTACGCGCTGACCGAAACGAAATCTCCCAAGGGATTCGAGGCCGCGGCCGACCGCAACGTCAACATCGCCGGCGGGCAAACCAGACGAGTCACTGTCCGCAACCGGCCGCTGCCGCAAAAGAACGGCGAACTGATCGTCCATACCGTCGACCGCGACGGGAAGGCCGTGTCCGGGGCGTGCTACGCCCTTCAGCAAGGAGCGCGCACGGTCGCCGAAGCGTGCGACACCGATGATAGCGCCGACGATGGCGCGACCAGCTTCACCAAACTGGCCGGCGGCGCCTATCTCGTTCGCCAGACTCGCGCGCCGCAGGGGTATTCCAGCGGCAACGACACGGCGGCGCGCGTGCTGCCGGGCGAGCGGATCGAAGTCAACGTCGTCGTCACGCCGAGACCAGGAAGCGCGTTCATTCACAAGACCGACGAATCTGGCCGCGCGCTCGGCGGAGCCTGCTTTGCGCTCTTGAAGGTGAATGGCGGAACCGCCTATGAGCTGTGCGACAACGACCGCAACGATGCGAACACCGCAGATGGGTTGATCCTGCTGCAGAGCGTGGCCCCGGGCGACTACATCCTCCACGAGACGCAGGCGCCCGACGGCTACCGTCCGTCGGCCGACCAGCCGCTTACCGTGGCTCCGGGCAAGCGCGCTGACGTGACCGTGCAGAATGTCGCGCTGCCGCCTCCGCCGCGGCGCGGCGATCTGATCGTCACCAAGACCGACCCGGACGGCAATCTCTTGCCCAATGCCTGCTGGTCGCTGCTGACGGGAACCGACACCGTGGCCGGTCCGATCTGCGACAGCGACGATGGGCGGCGCGACGGCGTCACCCGCTTCACCGGCGTCGGCATCGGAACCCTGGTGCTGCGCGAAACGCGGCGCCCCTCGGCCGAGTACGCTCGCGCGCCGGACCGCAACGTGACCATCGAGGAGAACCGGACGACCCGGGTCTCAGTCGAGAATCAGTTGCTGCCGGGTCAGGTGCTGGTTCGCAAGACCGATCCGAACGGGCAGCCGCTGGCCGGCGCTTGCTACACACTGGAAAACGCCGGGCGCGATCCGCTCTGCACCGACGGGTCGGGCGCCGCGCTGTTCACCGATGTGCCGGTGGGAACCTATCGGCTGGTGGAGACGCAAACCCCGCAAGGGTTCCTGCCGACCGCGCCGCTGACGGAGGTGCGCGTCAACCCGGCCGCCACCACGGTGCTGGACGTCGTGAACCAACCCGCACCGCCGCCGCCGGACACCGGCTCGCTGCAGGTGGTCAAGTTCATCTGCCCGGCCGGCGATCAAGGCGAGTTCACATCCATTTTCAATTCATCCAACCCGGGAGCCGGCAAACTCGGTTTGACCGCCGGTTGCGAACCGGGCGACGCTCGCTTCCGGCTGGAGGATCTGAACGGCGCCATCCAGACGTTCGAGTTCGTCACTGGCTCCGACGGTCGCTTCCTCGTGACGCTGCCGGCCGGAACCTATCGCCTGACCGAAATTAGCCCGGACCTGCCGGGCGATGCAGTGGAAGAGGTGGCGATCTCCTCCGGTCAGTTGACGACGATCGTCGTGCTCAATTTCGTAGCCCCGCCGCCGCCGACCCCGGGCACGCTGGAGATTCTCAAGTTCACCTGCGTGCCGGGATTGGCTGGAGTCGTTTTCGCCGATTTCATCAACGGCTGCGCCGACAGCGCCAATCTGACCAACAACGTCGGGTTCCGCGTATCCGGTCCCGTGGCCGCCCGCCAGGTCACCGGCGATGCCGGCGAGCAAGGCATCACCCACTTCTACAATCTGCCGCCGGGACGCTACACCGTGCGCGAAGAGAGCGCGGCCGACACCGCCCAGACGATCACGACGTTCTGCGGTCCGGACCCCAACGCGCCCAATGTGCGCGGCGTCGGCGAGGCGACCACCATCGATGTCGGCAGCGGGCAGCAGCTCGTCTGCTACTACTTCAACGTGCCGGATGTCGTCACCGACACCACCGGCAGCATCGCGATCCACAAGTACGCCTGCCCGGTCGCCACCTACCCGGCAGGATTCGACTGGCGCACCAACTGTGCGCCGCAGGGGGCCGGTGTCCGCTTCGCGCTGTCGGTGTTCGATGGCGAGCGGTTTGCGCCACGCGCCACCGGAGCGACCGATGCCGACGGCATCCTCCGTTTTGTCGACGCCGCGCCGGGGGTATACCAGTTGACCGAGATCGGAGCGGCATGGTGCCGCGCCGAGTCGGACAGCGTGGACGCCAACGGCAACATCATTGTCCGGGCCGGAGAACGGGCGGAGGTGTGGATTCTCAACTGCGTCGGCACGAAGAACCCGCCGAACACCGGAGCCGGGCCGCTGGCGGCCGGTTTCGGGGTGGGAGCCGAGGCGGTTGTCCCGGCCGCGATGCCGGCCGCGCCGAGACAACCGCTCCCTGGTCGGGTGGGATTGCGTGCCGCGTGAGCCGCTGCCAGCGGCAACTTTGGATGGGGGCCGGGGGTTCAGCTGCGGTTGCGTCCCCGGTCGTGCACACCCGCGACCGCTCCCATGGAGTTGCCGCGGGTTTGCACGGCGCCATCCCTGACATCGGGCGAACCACGATACGCGCATGCCGCTGCCTACCGCACCGTTCGCCGGCGCCAAGCGCCCAACTTGGCGTACAGTAGATCTCGATCCTTCGCAATATACGGATCCCGGCATTAACTGTCGCGTCCGGTGCCGGTTCCCGGAGATTCCGTGTGACCGATCGTCGCATTTCGCATGTCATTACGCTCGGGCTGCTTGCGCTCATGCTCGCCACGGCGCTGCCCTGGTCGTTCGCGCCCGTGGCGGCCGCACCGGAGATGAAACCGGGACAGCGCGCGATCTCGAAAAATCCCGCGATCGTCATTCTCGCGGACGGCGTCGACCCGGTGGCCGCCGCGCGCGCGCTCGGCGTGGTTCCTCGCCACGTCTACCGCGATGTGGTGACCGGCTTCGCCGCCGATCTGCCGCCGGGCAGCACCGGAGCCGCCCAGCGCTCGGCCGGCGTGCGCGAGGTCACACCGGACGGGCGGGTCACCATGTTGAAGAAGAACAAGAAACGCAAGAATGGCAAGAAACCAAAGAGCGTGAAACCGCAGCGAGTGCCAACCGGGATCAAGCGCATCAATGCGGCGCCGACGCCTGGCACGCGCTCCCCGCGCGCCGATGTCGATGTGGCCGTGCTCGACACCGGTGTCGCCCGGGTTCCCGATTTGAATGTTGCCGGTGGTCGGGCCTGCACCGGTCCAAGTCCCTATCGCGACACCGCCGACCATGGCACCCACGTAGCGGGGATCATCGGGGCCATCGACAACACGCGCGATGTGGTCGGGGTGGCTCCGGGCGCGCGCATCTGGTCGGTGCGGGTGCTGAACGATAAAGGCGTCGGCAAGTGGTCGGATGTTTTGTGCGGGCTGGACTGGGTGTTCGCCCGCAAGAGCACGATCGACGTGGCCAATCTGAGCATCGGCGGCAGCGGCGCGAGCGGGCCGTGCACCTCGCATCCGGTGCATCAGGCCATCTGCCGGATCGTGAACGAGGCTGGCATTCCGGTGGTGGTGGCCGCCGGCAACGGCGGCAAGAACGCCAGCCGATTCATTCCGGCCGCCTACGCGGAGACGATCGCCGTTTCCGCCTACGCCGATTCCAATGGTCGGCCGCGTCCATCCGGCAACGTCACCTGCGACCGCATCCCGGATGACCACTTCATACCCTGGAGCAACTACGGCCCGGCGGTGGACATCGCGGCTCCGGGAGCTTGCATCCTATCCACCACGCCCAACAGACCGCGTCGCTTCAGCGGCACGAGTATGGCCGCGCCGCACGTATCCGGAGCGCTGGCCCGCTACCTCGCGCGCCACCCCGGGGTGGGCGGACTGGCAGCGCGCGACTGGCTATTGACCGAGGCGGTCCAGTCCCAGTCATCGATCTACGGGTTCGCCGGCGGCCAGAGCATCTCTCCCGAGCCGGTGTTATGGCTCCCGGAGGGCGCCTGACCACCGCCGCTTCCCCCGAATCCGCCATCACGCAAGAGCGGCCCCCGGAATTGCTCCGGGGGCCGCTCTTGCGTGATGGCGCCGGCAGTCCGCGTCCACAACGCATCCTATCGTGCATTCATATAAAGTTCCTATGAGTATTGCATGAAGATTTCATAAAGTTATAATGATCGCAGAATGAAGACTTGGCCAGATTGGCGATTGGGTTGTGCGGGGCGGCGAACCGGGGAGGGAGTTTCGCATGATCCATTGGTCGGTGCGCGCCGTCCTCGCACTCGTGCTCGCGCTGACCGCGGCGGCAGCGGTCTTCTCCCCGATCGCGGAGCCAGCGGCGGCGACACGCGACACCAAACGCGCGGCCGACGACGTGGCGATCGTGATGCTCGCCGACGGCGTGGACCCCGTGGCGACCGCCCGCGAACTCGGCGTCATGCCCCTCAAGGTGTACCGGCACGTATTCTCCGGTTTTGCGGCCCGGATGCCGGCGACCGCCGCGCGCGCCGCGCGCAATTCGCCGCGGGTGCGCGGCATTGCTCCCGATCTTCCACTCAGCGGCGCCGCCCAAACAACCTCGACCGGCATCGCCCGGATCGGATTGGCTCACGACGCGGCTCAAGCGAAAACGACTGGCCAGACCCGGCGCGCCGGCGCGGCGTCAGGCGCCCGCCAGCAGGAAACCGGCCGACACGCCGAACCCGGCCAGCGCGCCGCTGAATCCGCCGCGGCGGCCGGCAAAGATGCCAGCACAGCCAAGAAATCGAAAAAAGCGAAGAAGCACAAAAAACACAAGAAACATAAGTCGGGCAAGCATCGCAAAACGCGAAACGGCAGGACGTCCACACCCCCCATCAACGGCAACGGGGTGAACGCCGATGTCGCCATCCTCGACAGCGGCGTCGATCGCCTGGCCGATCTGAACGTCGTCGCCCAAGTGAGCTGCAATGGCGCCGGTCCCGCCTGCGTCAACGGGGGCGGCGATCTCGTCGGTCACGGAACCCATGTGGCCGGCATCATTGGCGCCCGCGACAACGACATCGGAGTGCTGGGGGTGGCCCCCGGAGTTCGCATCTGGTCGGTGCGAGTGCTGGGCGCCGACAACATGGGCCAGGCCGCCGATGCGATCGCCGGTCTTGACTGGGTCTATCAGCATCGGGGCACGATCGATGTGGTGAACATGAGTCTGGGCGGTCCCGGCCGGGTGACCCCCTGCGGCTCGAACAACCGCGACGGATATCACGCCGCTATCTGCCGGGTGACTGCCGCCGGCATCCCGGTGGTGGTGGCGGCCGGCAATCAGGGGTCGGATATCGATCGCGTCAACGCGGCCGGCAGCGCATTCGTGCCGGCGGCCTACCCGGAGGCGATCGCCGTTTCGGCCATGGCCGACACCGATGGTCTCCCCGGTGGACTCGGCCCAATCCGCTGCGGCGAGCACGACGACACACTGGCCACCTTCAGCAACTACGGTCGCAAGGTGGCCATCGCCGCGCCAGCGGTCTGCATCACGTCGCTCGACCGGCAGGGCGGGC
>JADLCW010000178.1 GCA_020847015.1 Thermomicrobiales bacterium
CGCAGTCCCCGCACCGCTCGCCGCACATGAGCCCTAAACTCCGACGGCCACGACGCCGACGACGCCCCCGCCCGGGGCCGGTGTCGTTGCCGCTCAGCGCCCTGCGCGATCGGGGTCGGCCCCCGCAGCAGCTTCCGACGAGAGCGCGGCCGAAAATGCGGCCGCGGAATCCCCGACCGCCCGGGGCGTCAGTTGGGCGCCGCCTCTGGATCCGGCCATAGTCGATCCGGAGTCGCCCGAACCGGCGACAATATCCACCGCCGGCGGGCCGCTGCCGCGGCGACGCTTCCTGCGCCGCGACCGGGCGGCCGAGTTGCCGCTGGCCGTGCCGGACTCGGCCCCGACCGGCGAGGACGAGCAGATCGGGCCGACCTTTTTTGACATTGTCGATCGCCGTCATGGCGGCGGCTCCCGGTTCCCGCGCACGGTCGTGCTTGCGCTCGCACTCGTGGCGGCGGTGGCGGCAATCGCGTTCCTGGTTTCCCTACTGGCGCCTCGCGCCACGGTGGCGCTCACCCTGGAAACGATCCCGGTGCAGGGGATCGTTCGTTTCGATGTCACCGATTCCGGGCAGCCGCTCGATGGCGGATCGGGTCTCGCCATCCCCGCCACGCCGGTCGAACTCACCCTCGCCATCGAGCAGACGTTGCCCACCACCGGTCAGCGCGCCGAACCGGATGGCGTGGCGACGGGCGTCGTGCGCTTTGCCAATCCCGCGCCCGATCCGGTGAAGATCGCCGCCGGCGCGACGCTCACCACCGGCGGCGGCCATGCGTTTACTTTGATCGATGGAGTTGAGGTTCCCGGCGCGGACCCAACTACCGGTCAATCCGGTTTCGCCGATGGACAGGTGCGCGCGACCGAGGCAGGATCGGGCGGCAACGTCGACATCGGCGAGATCGGCGGTCGGCTGGAAAACGGCGTTTACTACAGTAATCGCGAGGCGGCCACCGGCGGCGGCAGCGATCGCGCCGTGTCAGTCGTGGCCGCGGCGGATCTGGCGGCGCTCGACGCGCAAACCGAAGAAGCCTTGCGCGCCCAGGCGCTGACGTTGGCGGAGCAACAATTGCCGGAAGGTGCGCGAGCGCTCCCCGAGAGTCTCGCCGTCGTCTCCACCGACGATCGATACAGCGCCAAGGAAGGCGAGGACGCATCCCAAGTGACGCTGCGGCGACAGCAGAAGGTGCGCGTGCTCTCCTTCGATCCCGCGGCGGCGCTGCAGGATGCGCGCACGCATCTGCCGGAAGCGTTCGCCGCCGAAATTCCCGAAGGGTTCGCGGTGGACCCCGCCAGCGTCCGTTTCGGCGAGGTGCAGCAGGATGCCGCACAGGGCGCCGCGGGAGCCAGCTACACCGTGGCGACCACCGCCGAGGCGGCGGCGGATTTCGATGACGCCGATGCCCGCGCCCTGGCCGAACGATTGGCGGGGACCGACAACGCCGAAGCGGAAACGATCGTGCGCGAGACACCCGGAGTGGTCGGGTTCGCGATCGAATACCGACCTGGCTGGCTGCTGCGCCGCATGCCGAAGGATGCCGGCCGCATCGCCGTCGAGACGACTCCGTGAGCGGGGCTGGTGGGCGCGCGCTCGCGCTGGATGTGGGGGAGCGGCGCATCGGGGTCGCCATCGCCGACGAATTGGGATTGATCGCCTCGCCACTGACGATCGTGGCGCGCGGCTCCGATTCCCTGGCTGAGATCGCCGCGCTGGTCGAAACTCGAGGCGTCGACACGGTGGTGGTGGGGTTGCCGACCGGCATGTCCGGCCGGGAAGGCCCACAGACGGCCGCCACCCGCCGCTTTGCCGATGAGTTGGCTACGGTGCTGCCGGAGGCGATCCACGTCGTGTTTTGGGACGAGCGGCTTTCCACCGCCATTGCCGACCGCGCCCTGCGCGACCGCAAGGCGTCCCGCGCCGACCGCCGCGACCAGCGCGATGCGATTGCTGCGGCAGTGATCCTCCAGGGATGGCTGGATGCCGCACGGGCGCGCGAGCGGCGCGGTCGGGGGTGATCGTGGAGGCGGCCCGCTCCGGCGCGGGATAGGGCGCCGTATACTCGCCGGGCCGAAGAGCAACGGCGGCGATGGCCGGAGGGGTGGGCCGGAAGAACGGTTCGACTGGAGCCGGCGCAGCCGGTTGAGGATGGAATGGACGTGGCCGGATGAAAAAGCTCATCATCAGCGTCATCCAGAACGAGGTGGCGGACGTGGTCGTCGACGCGCTGCTGGAGGCCGAGTTCCGGGCAACCCGGCTGGCGAGCACCGGCGGCTTCCTGCGCCGCGGCAACACCACCTTGCTCATCGGGGCAGATGAGGATCAGGTCGACCAGGTGCTCGACCTCGTGCGACAAAACGCGCGATCCGGCATGGCTCCGGGCGACGCCGGCGACGCCGCCATGACTGCCGCCGCCACGGTGTTCGTGCTCGATCTCGAGGAATACCAGCGCCTCTGACTGGGCGCGCCACGAGCGCGAGCTCATCGCCAAGCCGCATCCGCATCTCGCTGAGGCCGCCGCTCGTGCGGCGTCCGGAGACGGCGGTACACTCCGAGACATGAGCGACGACGCATCTCCCGCGGCCTTCCGCCAACCCGACCGACCCGAGCCGGAGTCGGTCGATGGCGCTTTGCGCGATCCCGGGCGGCTGGCGGTGCTGCGGCGCACGATGCTGCTCGATGCGCCGGCTCAAGAGGCCTTCGATCGCCTGAGTCGGCTGGCGACAATCGCGCTTGGTGTTCCGGTTTCGCTCATCTCGCTCGTCGACGCCGACCGCCAGGTGTTCACCGGCGCCGCCGGGTTGCCGGAGCCGTGGGCCTCGGCGCGGCAGACCCCGCTCACCCACTCGTTCTGCAAGCATGTCGTCGCGACCCGGGCTCCACTCGTCGTCGAAGATGCGCGGTTGACCCCGCTGGTGGCCGACAACCTCGCCATTGCCGACTTGGGCATCATCGCCTACGCCGGCACGCCGCTGATTACCGCCGACGGCTACGTGCTCGGTGCGCTCTGCGCCGTCGACACCGCGCCGCGCGCCTGGACGGAGCGCGATCTGACGATTCTCGCCGATCTCGCGCTCCTCGCGGTGCGGGAGATCGAACTGCGCGCCCGAGAGACGACGTTGGCGCAGCACGCGCGGTTGCTCGACGAAGCGTACGACGCCATCTTCGTTTGGAACTGGGATGGTCCGATCGTCTACTGGAATCGCGGAGCCGAGCGTCTCTATGGCTACCCGGCGGACCAGGCGATCGGCCGGGTCAGCCACGACTTGCTGTGCACCGCTCATCCACGAGCGACGCCGGAATTTCTCCGTGAACTGGAGCGCGACGGCATCTGGGAAGGTCGACTGCGCCACAATCACCGCGATGGGCGCACCCTGACGGTGGAGTCCCGACAGGTGCTGCTGCGCGAGCCAACCGGCTGGGTCGTGCTCGAGATCAACCGCGATGTGACCGAGCGCGTCCGCGCCGAAGAGGATCGCACCGTGATGCTCGGCACGCTGGCTCACGATGTGAAAAACCCGCTGGGGGCCATCAAGGGGTACGCCCAACTGTTGCGCCGCCAACTCCGCAAGAGCGCGCCGAACCTGGAGCGCCTGGAATCCGGTCTGGACGGGATCGAGAGCGCGGCCGACCGCGCCACCGCGCTGCTCGACGCCATGCTCGATGCGGCGCGCCTGGAAGCGGGTCGGCCGCTGGATCTGCACCCGACCCCGACCGACCTCGTTGAACTGGCGCGGCAGGCCGCCGCCGAAACGCGGCGCACGACGACCGCGCATCAGGTGCGGGTGGAATCGAACGTGGAGGTGCTGGTGGGCGAGTGGGACCGTCTTCGCCTGCAGCGAGTGCTCGCCAATTTGCTCTCGAATGCCGTCAAATACAGTCCTGATGGGGGTGAGATCGTCGTGCGGGTAGCGCGTGTCGAAACCGGGAGCGCTGTCTGGGCGGAGCTTTCCGTCATCGATCGGGGGCTGGGCATTCCGGCCGCCGATCTGCCCGGATTGTTCCAGCGATTCCGGCGCGGTCACAATGTTGGCAGCATCGGCGGGGCAGGTATCGGGTTGGTGGGGACACGGCAGATCGTCGCCCAGCATGGCGGCACGCTGGAGGTTGAAACCGAGGAAGGGCGCGGCAGCACGTTTACCGCGCGCTTGCCGCTTACCCGGATTGAGAGCTAATCGCTGCGAGTCAGCCCGGACTTTCGACGCGACCCTGTCCACGAGTGGGTTCTGCTGGAGCAACGCGCGCCAGGCATCCCAGCCAACCAGGGGCAACTCTGACCGCCGGAGCGCGCTGTCCCGATCGCCGGTGAAAACCCTGCTGGGTGGACCCGGTGGGCGCGGCGCGCGAGATGATGCCAGGCAGCGGTGGGGCGGGGGATGCCGCGCGGGCGAGCCGGCGCCGGGAACGCCGAACGCCGGCTTCGAAACACGCGCTGCCCGGATGGCGCTACAGGGCGGGCTGACTTGCCTGGGCCTGCGGAGCGAACTCGAATCCCTCACAGCCGCTGATTGGCGACACCCGCAGATGCAACAGTTGGTGGCGCGGGAGACCGCACGGTTCGACGAGATTTTCGGGGGCCTCGTGTTTGAGGCGGATCTGGATCAATTGCGGCTCTTGCGGGTTGTTCTGCCCGAAGTGGACGCAGAGGCCGCACTGTCCTTCGTGCAATTGCGCTTCCATCGCCGGTGTGCTCCTTTCCAGTCGGCGGCCGTCGCCGCCGATGCCGACGGAGGCGCAAGCATCGTGCCGCCCGCGCGGCCGCGACGAGCGCGCGAACGCGATCGCCCGACGCTACGTGCCGGCGGAGCCGGGGGAGTCATCCGCGATCGAATGGAGCGGCATCATCAGTGGGGAGACCGACTGCCCGGTACGCCCCGTCGGCGAAACGGCGGCGCGGGCGCCGATTCACCGACGAGATCAGTCCACCTCAGATCGGGGGCAGAGTGAGCATCCAGCCGCCATCCACGAAGTAACTACCGCCGGTACAGTAGCTGGCAGCGTCGGAGCAGAGGAACAGCACCATGGCCGCGATGTCGGCCGGTTGACCGATGCGGCCGAGCGGGATCTGCGCCTCGGCGTCGGCGAGAAACACCGCGTCGTCGATCGCCTGCTGATTCATCGGCGACAGGATCATGCCGGGAGCGACGGCATTGACCGTGATCTGATGTGCGGCCAACTACAGCGCCAGCGAGCGGGTGAAGTTGCGCAGCCCCCCCTTGCTGGTGTTGTAGGGCGCCGTGCCGGGAACGTTGCACGCGTCCTGGTGGACGCTGGTGATATTGATGATCCGGCCGCCCTCGCCGCGCGCGATCATGCGACGCGCGGCCTCGGCCGCGCAATAGAATGGCCCGTCGAGATTGGCGGCCAGCAGATCCTGCCATTCCTCCGGAGAGAGGTCGATAACCCGCTTCGTCGGGCCGCTCTGACCGGCATTATTGACCAGCGCATCGATCGGCCCGGCGGCGCGATCGAAGGCGTCGAACAGATCGGCCACGGCTCCGGGGTCGGCCACGTCGGCCGGCAGCAGCACGGCCCGCCCGCCGGTGGTTTCGATCTGTCTGGCAGCCGCCTTGGCGCCGGGCTCATCGGTGCGATAGTTGATCCCCACCACCGCTCCGGCCGCTCCGAACGCCTCGGCGATGCCCCGCCCGATGCCCTTGCTGGCCCCGGTGACCAGCACCCGCTTTCCAGTGAAATCGAACTGCGCCGTCATCACCTCTCCCTCTCCATGCGGGGCTAGTCTGCCGCTCCACGCGCCCGTGCTGCAACCGGAGCGCGCCGCTCCTCGGCATGCCGGCGCCGGTGCGGATTTTGGATGAGGAAGGCGAAGGCGAGCGCGACGGCGCAGGCGATGGCGGATACATGGAAAGTGTCCTGCAGGGCCGCTACGAAGGCCTCCCGCGACGCCAGAAAAATGACCGGCAACTGATTCATCTGATCCGGTTGCATCTGCTCGATCAGCGCCGGCAGCTCGTCGAGGCGGCTGTCGCCCACGAGTGCGGCGGCCGCCTTGACGGTCGCCGCGCTCAGCGTGCCGATCCGACCCAGCGTCTCCAGCGAGTGGACGCCCAATTGCGCCTGCAACACCGAACCGAGCACGGCGATGCCCATCACTTGCCCGATGTTGCGGGTGGTGTTGAGTATGCCAGAGGCGCTGCCGGCGATGCGCGGCGGCACCTCGGACATGGCGGCGGCGGTCATCGGAGAGAAGGTCAGCGCCATCCCGGTTCCGGCCACCAGCAAGGCCGGCAGGAGCGTTTGCCAATTCGTCTCCAGCGCGAGGCGGCTGGTGATGAAGAGGACGCCGCCGGTCATCAGACTCACTCCGGCGACGAGCAGCCAGCGCGAACCGATCCGGTCGGAGAGGCGACCCGCGATCGGAGCGCCGAACAGAGTGACGATGGACATGGGGACCATCGTCAATCCGGCCTCGATGGCCGACATGCCCAACCCGGCCTGCAAAAACAGCGTCATCGGGAAGAAGATGCCCAGCATGCCGAAGGAGACCGCTGTCGCCAGCACATTGCCAACCCAGAAGTTGCGGATTCGGAACAACTCCAGCTTCATCATCGGATCGTCGACACGGGTTTCCCAATATACGAACAGCGCCAACAGCACGAGTCCGGAGCCGGCCGCGCCGAGAATGAGCGGATCGGTCCAGCCGCGCAGGTTGCCCTCGATCATGGCGAAGACGATGGCGAAGATGCCGAGCCCGGATAAGATCAGCCCACCCCAGTCGACCTTGCCGGTGGCCAGCGGATCGCGGCTTTCCGGCACGATGGCCAACGTAGCGAGGATGGCGATGATGCCGATCGGCACGTTGATGAAAAACACCCATTCCCAGGAGTAGTAGGTGATGAGCGCGCCACCGACGATCGGCCCGGTGATAGCTCCGAGGGAAACCACCGAACCCCATACCCCCATGGCCGCGCCGCGTCCTTCCGGGGGGAACACGACGGTGATCAACGAGAGGGTTTGCGGCATCATCAGCGAACCGCCGACCCCTTGCAGCACGCGGCTGAAGATGAGCGTCTGGGCTCCCGAGACCCCGAGTAACCCGCTCAGCCAGTGGGAGGCTCCGCAGAGCGCGGAGGCGGCGGTGAAAATCGCCATCCCGAGTACGAACAGCTTCTTGCGTCCGAACACGTCGCCCAATCGCCCGAAGGAGAGCAGCAGCACGGCGTAGGTGAGGATGTAACTGTTGAGGATCCACAGCATCTCGGAAAGATTGGCCCCGAGCGCCTCCTGGATGCTCGGTTGAGCGACGTTGACGATGGTGGTGTCCAGCAGCAGCATGAACACGGCGCCGCACAGCACCAGCAAGATCAACCACGGGTTGCGCCCATTCAGATCCGCTGGTTCCGACCCGGGCGGGCGATTCGCTGGCGGTCGTTTACCCAGCGCCATGGCAGAGCGCGGCTCCGGGGCAGTTTTGATCGTGGGCATCGAGTTGGTGTTCCTCCCGGCCGCGCCGACGCGCGGCGTTCTCCCCCGCGGTTCGCTCGAATCAGCGTGATGGGTTGGCCGGGCCGCAGGGTGCGCCGGCGGCGGCGTCGGCGGTGAGCGCACTCGCTACCGCTTGCAGCACCGGCGCCAAGGCTGGCCGCTGCTCCGGTGGCAGCGCCTCCAGCGCGCAGCGCAGTTGCGCGCGACGCCGCTCGAGGAGATCGCGAGCCAGCGTGGCGGCCGGCGGGGCCGGTACGACCAGCACCCGGCGGCGATCGGCGGGGTCGACATCGCGGCGAACCCAGCCGACCTCCACCAGGCGATCGACCACGGCCGAGGCGGCCGGCATGGAGACGCCGAGACCGGCGGCGATCTCGCCGACCGTCAGCGGCCCGCGCGCCCCGAGGACGAGCGCCGCCTTGGTTTGGGCGAAGGTGAGCCCGTGATCCTGGGCGCAGTCGGCGACAGCCGCGTGCAGCCGCTTGGCGAGCAGCGGCAAATAGGGCAGCGCCGCCTCGACCAGCGCTTCGTCATCCTGAACGGCAAACTGTTCGGCATCAGAATTATTCACGAGCCGAAGCATAAACCTCGGATCGCGATCTGTCATCATCGCCGGAGATATCGGGCGAGCTGCGGGAGCCTTCCCCGACGCGCACCGGCCGGGGCGCGAACTCACGCCGTCCCGTTCACCGCGGCGCTGCGGGTTCGGGATCGATCCCCGCTGTCCCCTGGCCGCGGTCCCCGGCGTCGATCCCGATGTCGCAGCCGGAGCGGCGATCGTGCTCGTCGTCGGAGGGCGCCGGAATTATTCAGCGGGGTAGCGCGAACGCGCGGTATTTGTGCGAGCGACCTGCTCGCCGCCGGAGCACGCTGGCTCATTCCGCGCGGCCGCTCCCGGGAGGCACGGTGGTCGGCTCCCGGCGCACGGATGGGGCGACCATCTCCTGCGATCGCCCCTGCACCGAGGGATGACGCGATGACAGTTGACGCCACGAACATCGAACTCACCCGGTCCGAACTCCGGGCGGTCGTTGGCTATGCGGCGGCTTGCGCACGACCCGCGTTGGCGCTCTTCGAACGTGAATGCCCTGATGACCGGCGGCCGCGCGCCGCGATCGACGCTGCCCAAGCATTTGCCGATGGGGGCGAGCGGACCCGGGCGCTGCGCGAGAGCGCGTGGGCGGCGCATCGGGCGGCTCAGAAAACCCGCAATGCAGGACAGGCAGCCGCGAGCAACGCTGCGCGAGCGGCCGGACACGCGGCCGGCGCGGCATTCCTCCACCCTCTGGCGAACTCGATGCAGGTCAAGCACCTGCTCGGGTCGGCCGCCCATGCGGCGCGGGCGTGCGAGCTCGCCGCCGGGAATGATCCCGCCATCGCGGCCGACTGCATCGCGCGGGCGCGAAGCCTCGCGCCCCCACTCGTAGTGGACGTCCTGAGACGCTACCCGGTGGCGCCCGACGGGGGCGGGCGGGTTGGGGAACTGATCCGTCAGTTGGACGCGCTGCTCCGCTGATTCCCGGGCGGCGTTCCGAACTCCCCTTGCGCCGTAGTGCGCGGGTAGCGGGCGGCCGCTGCCTGGAACTCGACCGTGCCAATGGCGCGGCCCGCGAGGGCCCTATTTCGGCCGCGCTGGCATCGTGCGTCGATCGTTAGAGCGGCAGCATACCCTCGGCGTGCAGCAGTTCGGCATTGAGCACCGAAGCGCCCGCCGCCCCGCGCACCGTGTTGTGACCCAGCACCACGAACTTGTAGCCCAGCAGCGGGCAGGTCCGCAGCCGCCCCACCACGGAGGCCATGCCGCGCTCCGTGTCGCGGTCCAGCACCGGTTGCGGTCGATTCGGTTCCGTCCGCACCACGATCGGCC
>JADLCW010000179.1 GCA_020847015.1 Thermomicrobiales bacterium
CTGTCGCTGCCCCGATGGTTGGGAGAGATGCGAGCCCACGAACCGCGACAAGTGGCGCTGCGTTCCGAGCTGCCCGGCGGGGCAAACCCTCGACCAGGCAACGTGCGGCTGCTCGTGAGCCGTCGCCGCTTCACCGCGGATCGGGCGACCTGAGCCGCCCGCTCGGCGAGGTCGTCGCATAAGACCATGCGGCGACCTCGCGCTCGTGCAGCACAGCGGCCGGCGCTCGTGTCGAAGGTCGTGGACATCAGGCGCGACCCGGCCGAGTCCGATCATGTCCATGACGATTGCCATCGGCTGAGTCCGCCTCTCGCGCTTCCAGACCGCTCGCAACCGCGGCAGAATCGTCTGATCGGAATCCCGAATCGGCCATGCTGCGAGCGTGTGCGCCGGTGACCGGAGTCGCTCCTCTTCAGGCGCTGCGAGGTAGTCAGCGGGGGATCGCGCGCTTGCGGAACGGCGGCGTGGATGCCCCGCACAGGGAGACCGAGACGGGCGTGGGTGAGCTGGCAATGGGCGCGTATCGAGCGGGCATCCCTACCGCCAGCGCCGCGCGCCGATTGTGTGCTGCGACCCAAGGTCCGACGCCGAAGGCGCGGAAGAATCATCCGCTACGATTCTTCCGCGCCTCCTGCCGGTTCGTGTTGGAGGGCAACTGTCTCCGCAGTGGCGCCACGCGGCGTCGTTGCCTACGAATAGCGCATCACCCGACTCTTAGACGTTTGGGTTGTCGCATTCCGGCCAGCAGCGCGAATCCGCAGAGCCGCAGAGGTTGTCGCTCGGGCTGCGCGTGACGGCGCGGCAGTAGAAATGGAAACCGACCGCTTTGCGACAGTCCTGCGTGGATGTGCACTTCTGCAGCGTGCTGGCGTCGATATCCACGCCGCCGGTGCTCTCGTTCAGGCAGACGTTGTTGCCTTCGGTCGAGGTGTAGCAGCCGCAGGTTCCGCCGCCCGCGACCGAGCCGCAGACCGGGGCCGGCCCGCCGAAGGGGTCCTGACAGGTAAACGCCGCCGGGCAGACGCTGGCCGCGGCCACGCAGTCGCCGTTCTGGCAGACGAGATTGGCGCCGCAGGCTTTTCCGCACTTCCCGCAGTTGGCCGCGTCGGTGAGGATGCGGACGCACTTTTTGCCGCAGCGCTTTTGGCCGGTCTTGCACCGCTTTTTCTTGCCGTGCTTCTTGCCGTTCTTCTTGGCCGCCGCCGCCTCCGGAATCGTCAGCGCCAGCATCGCCAACGCGGAGCGGCGGCTGGCGCGGGACCCGAAGATTCGGGCGAGCGCGTCGAAGCGAGTCGGGTCCATGGGCGTCTCCTGTCCTTGCCGGTAGCCCGGGTCAGTCTCCTGGACCGACCGCGGCGCATACTGAGACTACGCTGGGAGACGCGGTGGCGCATGGTGAGAATTACCCGTTTTGCCGGTGTTTCGCCGGCGTGTTAGCGGACAATCGGGTCATATACCGGACAATTGGCCTGCCGCCCGCGACGGATCCCGAATCGACGGCTGGCGATCGGCGAGGCGGCCGACCCTCTGCGGGGGAGCCGCTTCGTGGCCGGGCGGCAACGCTCAGGCGATCCAGCGCGTGTAACGATCGTCGATGCGGCTCCACGGTGGGTTTCTTGCCGGCAGGTATCCTGCGCCCGCGCCCCGGCCGAACGCTCGGAGCGCGCCCGTTGGTTGGGTATGGCCAGCCGGGTCGTCGAACCTTGGAGGCCTGGAGCCACGCCAGACTTCCGGAAGCCGTCTCCGGTGGGAGCGAAGGCCACATCGCGCCGCATGGCGTGGCGCCGCATATGCACGGCGGCCGGCGTGAGGTCCCGCCGATCACCCCGGAGCTTCCGTCATGATGACCAACGTGTTCGCCGCCATCGGGCAGCGCCGCGACGACCCCTACACCCTGCTGCTGCTCGGTTCCGACGGGCGTCACTACGCCCAGGCGCTGCCGGACGGCGACCCGGCTCCGATCGAACCCGATGACGGGTGGGATGTGGACGACAACCCGCCCAGGGCGGACGAGGTCGCCGAATAGCGCGACGCGACGTCCACGACAAACCGCCGGGAGATTTCCCCCCGGCGACGCCGATTTCGTGGCGCAGGCGCGGGCCCGCTACATGCCGGGGTTGATCAGGGGGTCGGTGAAAAAGCCCAGCACCGACAGCACCAGCAACACCGTCATCACGACGAAAATAACCGCATAGATCGTGGTGAAGACCCGCATCGACATCGACCCCCCGTGCGCTCCGCCCTACCTGATCAGAGCCGAGACGAGCAACCGCTGAATCACCTGAATCAGAATGATCGCCACGATGAAGGAGAGATCGATCATCCCCACCGGCGGCACCACCTGCCGGATCGGCGCGATGACCGGCTCCGTCACATCCGCCAGCATCCGGCTGATCGGCCAGCGCATCGTCGGGTCGAACCACGACAACAGCGCCCGCCCAACCATGGCCCAAGTCAGGATTGTCAGCAACAATACGATGAGATTGACGATTTGGTGAACCATCGGTTTTGGCGTCCTTGCCGCTCTACGGCCCGAAAATACGACATCGAAGCAGCGTTCGGGGCCGCGCGCCAAGTATAGCCGAGCCTCCGCCATATCGCGGCGCCCGCGCCCATCGAAACGCGCCGGCCGCGTTGGTCCGGGCGGTGGCGCGCTGCGTGCGTCCTTGCAGGTGAACCGGCCGAACCGACGCGCCGGCTCCGGCTCAGCTGCCAGGCAAGGATCCCGATCCATGAGTTCACCTGCGACCATTCTCCCCGCGGGAACGCCCGCCCCCGATTTCACCCTCCATTCCACCCCGGACGAAACCGTCTCGCTGCGCGACTTTCGCGGCAAACCGGTCATCCTCGTGTTCTATCCCGCCGACTGGAGTCCCGTCTGCGGCGACGAACTGGAACTATTCAACGAGGTGTTGCCGGAGTTCCAGCGGCTTGGCGCGCAGGTGCTCGGCATCTCCGTCGACAACGTTTGGAGCCACGACGCCTTTGCCAGAGCGCGCCATCTGCACTTCCCGCTGCTGGCCGATTTCGAACCAAAGGGCGCCGTCTCTCGCGCCTACGGCGCCTACCGGCCGGAAGATGGCGTCAGCGCTCGCGCCATTTTCCTGATCGACGGCACAGGCGTCATCCGCTGGAGTTATCTCTCCCCGGTCGGCGTCAACCCCGGCGCCAATGGCGTGCTCGCCGCGCTCGAAAATCTCGTGCCTCAGGATGCGAATGCGTCATGATGGATCCTACCGCCACCCTCACCCCTCCGGTCGGCCCGCGCGATCACGCTCAGGGTTCCGCCGACGCCCCGGTCACCCTCGTCGAGTATGGCGACTACGAGTGCCCCTTCTGCGGCGAGGCCTATGGCATCGTCAAGCAGTTGCAAGCGGACGAGGGATCTCGGCTCCGCTTCGTGTTCCGCAACTTCCCGCTCACCCAGAGTCACCCCTTCGCCGAAAAAGCCGCCGAGGCGGCCGAGGCCGCCGGGGCCCAGGGTAAATTCTGGGAGATGCACGACATGCTCTACGAGCACCAGGATGCCCTCGAACCCCAGGATCTGATCGCCTACGCGACCGAACTGGGGCTCGATGTCGAGCGCTTCACGCGCGATCTCGACGCGGGGACTTATGCCGAGCGGGTGCGCGAAGACTTCATGAGCGGCGTCCGCAGCGGCGTCAACGGCACGCCGACGTTCTTCATCAATGGTCGCCGCCTGGATGCCGGGTTCGATCTGGAAACGCTCGAAACTGCGGTGAACGCGGCCGCCGGGTCGCGGCGCGGCGCCTGAATGAACGCGCGGCGGGTCGTACCGTGGCGATAATGCGCCCGGGCTAATTCGGGCCGACGGTACGGTACACTTGTCGATGCAGGGGTGGGAGTGCGCCTACTGTCGGGCGGGGCCGAGTTGTCTCGGCGTACCCGCCCATCGGCGCGTTCCCCCACGATCGACGACCCGCGGGGCGGTCCCATCCGTCCCGGGCACAGCGCGAAAGGCGAACTATGGCGACCATACGGAGCCGCTCGAAGAAGTCGGAGGCCGACGTACCTCCGGTAGCCGGATCCGGCGGGAACGGCGTCGGCCCCGAAGAACTCCCCGTCGATACCGACACGCTGCTCGATTATTACCGGCAGATGCTGACCATCCGCCTGTTCGAGGAAGCAGCCCAGACGGCGTTCCGCAAGGGCAAGATCGGCGGCTACCTCCACCTCTATATCGGGCAGGAAGCGCTCGCCACCGGCTTCCTCCACGAATACCAAACCGGCGACCGCATTATTACCGCCTATCGCGATCACGCCCACGCCTTGTTGCTCGGCGCTACCCCGCGCGCGGTGATGGCCGAGTTGTTCGGCAAGGGAACCGGGCTGGTCAAGGGCAAAGGCGGGTCCATGCACCTGTTCGACGTGCAGAATGGGTTGTGGGGCGGCTACGGCATTGTCGGCGGGCATATCCCGCTCGGGGTCGGGTTGGCCTACGCCGAGGCCTACCAGAAAACCGGCGGCATCGTGCAGCTCTATTTCGGCGACGGAGCCATCCACAACGGCGCGTTCCATGAGGCGGCCAACCTGGCCGGTCTCTGGGGGCGCGACGGCATGTGCCCCTGCCTGTTCATTCTCGAAAACAACAAGTACGGCATGGGCACCAGCGTCGAGCGCGCCACCGCCATGACCGATCTTTCGGCCAAGTTCGATTCCTACGGCATCGAGCACGAGGATGTCGACGGCATGGATCTGGTCACCGTGCTGGAGACCGCCCGGCGCGCCGTCGCCCGCGTTCGCGAAACCGGCAAGCCCTACGCCATCGAGGCCATCACCTACCGCATCTCCCCCCACGGCGCCGCCGATTTCCTGGAGCGCTATCGTTCCAAGGAGGAGGTCGCCGAGGCGCGCAAGCGCGACCCCATCAATCTGCTGGAGCAGCGGCTGCTGGAAGCCGGAGCGGTGGATGAGCAGCAACTTGCGGAGATTCGGCGGGAAGCCAGGGCGGTGGTTGACGACGCCGTGAAGTTCGCCGAGGAAAGCCCCGAGCCGCCCATCGACGAGCTCTACACCGACGTCTACGCCGACAGCGCCTACGCCACCGACAGCCCCGTCGGCTAGCGGGCGAAAGGGATACGAATCCATGCCGGTCATGACCTACCGGGAGGCGCTCCGCACGGCGATGGCCGATGAGATGGAGCGGGACGAATCGGTCGTCCTCCTGGGCGAAGACATCGGGATCTACGGCGGCACGCACCTCGTCACCGACGGGCTGATCGACCGCTTCGGTCCCAAACGCGTGATCGACACCCCGATCGCCGAAGGCGGGTTCACCGGAGCCGCCATCGGGATGGCGATGGGCGGCATGCGCCCCATCGTCGAGATGATGACCTGGAACTTCTCCTTTCAGGCGGTCGATCAGATCATCCAGAACGCGGCCAAGGTGCGCTACTTCTCCGGCGGGCAGGTCAGCGTGCCGATGGTCATCCGCGGTCCCAACGGCGGCGGTGTCCAACTCTCCGCCCAGCATACCCACAGTCTGGAGGGGTTCTACGGTCACTTCCCGGGGTTGAAAGTGGTGTCCCCAGTGACCCCCCACGACGCCAAGGGGATGATGCTCTCCGCCATCCGCGACCCCAATCCGGTCATCTTTCTGGAGGCGGGCGCGCTCTACGGCACCAAGGGCGAGGTGCCTGAGGGCGAGTTTCTGGTGCCATTCGGCGAGGCCCGCGTCGCCCGCGAAGGAACCGATGTCACCCTGATCGCGTACGGGCGACAGGTGAACATGCTGCTTCGGGTGGCCCAGACGCTGGAAGGCGAAGGGATCTCCGCCGAGGTGATCGATCTGCGCTCCATCCGCCCCTTCGACGAGAAAACGATCATCGAATCGGTGCGCAAGACCCACCGCGCCGTCGTCGTGCAGGAGCAATGGCGCTGGTTCAGCGTCGCCAGCGAGGTGGCCGCCATCATTCAGGAGCAGGCCTTCGACGAGTTGGACGCGCCGGTGGCGCGTGTCAGCGGCGCCGAAGTCCCGGCTCCCTACGCCCGCAATCTGGAGCAGGCGGCGTTCCCCAGCGAGATCCAGATCGCAACCGCCGTTCGCCGCGTTATGTACCGAGGGGTTTAGGAATATGCCAACGGTCATTATGCCGAAGATGGGTGACGCGATGGAGGAAGGCACCCTCCTGCGCTGGCTAAAGCAGGTCGGTGAAGACGTCGCCGTCGGCGATCCGATCGCCGAGATCGAAACCGACAAGGTCACCCTGGAAATCGAAGCCGCCGACGAGGGCGTGCTGTCCCAAACGCTCGTGCCAGAGGGCGCCGTGGTGCCGATTGGCGCTCCGATCGCCACCATCGGCGAGGAAGACGCGCCAGTCGTCGCGGAGCCGGCTCTCGCCGCAGCGGCCCCGGTTGCCGCGGCCCCGGCAGCCGCTCCCGTAGCGGTCGCCGCCCCCGCCGCGGTCGCAGCCGCTCCTGGCGGCAATGGCGCGACTCCGGCGGCTCCGGCGCTCGCGGTCGCTCCGGCTCCCGGCGCCGCCGACGGCGAGCGGCTGCGCGCGTCGCCGCTGGTCAAGCGTCTGGCCGCCGAGCACGGCATCGACCTCTCCCGCATCGCCGGGAGCGGGCCAGGCGGCCGCATCGTCAAGGACGACATCACGCCCTACCTGACCGGCGCGCCTCAGGCGGTCCCCGCTGCCCCGGCCGTTCCGGCTCCCGCGCCTGTTGCTCCGGTCCCTGCTCCCATCGCCGCCGCGCCAGCTGCGGCCGGTCGTCCGGCGGCGACGGTGACCGACCTGAGCCGCATCAAGCGCACGACTGGCAAGCGCATGCTGGAGTCGGTCACGACCGCTCCGCACTTCTTCGTCACCATCGATGTGGACATGGGCGCCGCGGTGGCCTTCCGCGAGCAGGTCAACGCCCAGGTGGCCGACGGCGCGGCGCGGATCTCGTTCAACGATCTCGTCGTCAAGGCCGCCGCGCTGGCGCTGCGCGATTTCCCGAATCTCAACAGCTCGCTGGAAAACGATCGGCTCCACACGCACCCCAACATCGACATCAATGTCGCGGTGGCGCTGCCGGACGGGTTGATCGCCCCCTTCATTCCCGATGCCGACCAGAAGAGCCTGGGAGCCATCGCTCGCATGGCCAAGGATCTCATCGGCCGCGCGCGCGACGGCGGGTTGCAGCCGAACGAGTACCAGGGCGGCACCTTCACCGTCAGTAATCTCGGCATGTACGACGTGGACGAGTTCATCTCCATCATCAATCCGCCCCAGGCGGCGATTTTGGCGGTTGGCTCCATCCGCGAGGTTCCCGTGGTGCGCGACGGGGAGATCGTCCCCGGCCGTCTCATGAAGCTGACGCTCTCCGCGGACCACCGTGTCACCGATGGAGCCGAATCGGCTCGCTTCCTGCAGGCGACGCGTCGCTTGCTGGAGAATCCGATGCTGTTGGCGCTCGGGTAGTCTCGACCGCGTGCGCCCCTCGTTCCCCTTGGGAGCGAGGGGCGTTCGCGTTTCGGGCATGGGATGATGACCTGCGCTCCGGGAGGCCGACACACGACGCGATTCCGATCGAGGTTGTCATGCCCCAGCGCGATTCCGAACCGGAGCAGCTTCGTGCGCCGGATGCGGCCGAGCAGGCACGGCTGCCGTTTCCGCGATTTGCGCTCTTCCGCCGACTTTACCGCTGGCTTAATCTGACGCTCATCCACCAGGGGTTGTGGCCCTTGCTGATTGTTGTCGTCGGCGCGCCGACTGGGCGACCTACAACGCTGCCTATCGAGTGGTGGTTGGCGCGCTTGGCGGGGCCGGCTCTGGCCGCGCTGCTGGCCGGCGTGTATCTCGCGCAACGTCCGGCCGGTCTCGCCCCGGAACTCCGCTCCGTCTCGCCGCTGGTCGAGTCGCGCGGGCAGCAACTGCGCCAGCAGGCCGCATTGCTGCTGCCCGGACTGGCGGTCATGCTGGCGCTGGCTCGGTTGGTCGTCGGGCCGGCCGAACCGGTCGCCAAGGTGATGCTGTTCGGCATCGCCGATGTGGCGGCCTTCCAGTTGATCCATTTTGGCGTCGTCGCCCGGTCCTGGCCGGACCCGGACGAAGGGGCGGCCGCAGCGGTGGGGTTATTCGGCGTGTCGTGGGGGCTGCGCGAACTGTTCCTGCGCGTGGCCGACCCGGCCGGCGGCAGCGGCGCCCTGGCGTTTTTCGGCGGGCTGGCGGTGGGTCTGGCGTTCGGTGCGCTGTCGTGGGTGCTGCGCCGTTGGCCGGGCGGATTCTGGCCGGCCGCCGCGGCCCAGGTCATCCTCGTCTATTTGATCGCCGGGTTCGTGTAAGCGTCGAGAC
>JADLCW010000180.1 GCA_020847015.1 Thermomicrobiales bacterium
ATTGAGCGGAGTGCTGCCGGCCTTGGCGATAGCCCCGAGCGACTTCTCGTAAATAGTCGTCAGCCCGCCCAGCTTGTTGCCGGGGGCCGGGTTATTGTCGATGGAAGCCCCGAACAGGGCGGTGTAGTTCTCCCACCAGTGAATGCGCTCAATCAGCGCCTGGGCAACCTCAGAGCTGCTGGCGCGGCGGGTCAGCAGGTGTTCCCCGCCGTACACCTCGGTCGTCTCGCCCAGCACCACCGTGCCGCCCTGGCGGACGATCTCATCAGCGGCCTTGCCCAGCCCAGGATTCGCCGTCACCCCGGACCAACCATCGGAGCCGCCGCATTGCAGCGCGACCATCAACTCCGACGCCGGAACCGATTCGCGCTGCGCCTTGTTCGCCTTCGCCAGCAACTGCTTGACGGCTTCGATGCCATCCTCGACCGTTTTCTTGAACCCGCCATCCTGCTGAATGGTGAGCACCAGCGGCGTGTAGCCGTGCTGATCCAGACCGGTGGCCGCGATCATGTCGCTCGGCTGGTTGACTTCGCAACCGAGCGAGAGGATCACGTAACCCGCCACGTTGGGATGGTCGACCACGCCGGCCATCGTCCGCTGCAGCACGCCGAGATCGGACGAACCGTAATGCGCGCCGCACCCACCCTTGGTCGGGAACCCGATGACGCCATCGACGTTCGGAAATTCCTGCATGATTTCAGGATTTCGGAAGTAGTCGACGATGCGGCGGGTCGCGGATGAGGAGCAGTTGACCGAGGCCAGCACCGCGACGTAGTTGCGGGTGCCAACCCGACCGTCGGCGCGACGGAAACCCATGAAGGTGCGCCGCTCGGCTTCCGGCACATACTCGACCGGTTTGTACTCCTTGCCAACGGCGTAGTCGAGTTCGAGTTCGTGACCGACCGCCAAATTATGACTGTGAACGTGCGCGCCGGCCGGAATGTCCTCGGTGGCGAACCCGATAATCTGCCCATAGCGGCGAATCTCATCGCCCTTGGCGACCGGTCGCAGCGCGATCTTGTGCCCTGGCGGGATCATCTGCCCGACCGAGATTTCGCTATCGCCCGCGCGCAGCACCGTGCGCGGCAGCAATGGAACCTTGGCGATGGCGACGGTATCGCCCGGGTTCAGCACAACCGCCACTTCGTCCAGATTCAGCGGCCCTTCTGGCGCTCGCCCCGGCATGGTGAGTCCCTGCCCCCCGGCCATGGGCGGCTGCGTCGACGACATGATCGATCCTCCTTTGCGCGTGATGCGGCGCGGCGTTCACCCGACCCCGGTCTGGGTCAGCTGCGAAACGGGCGCTGATGCGAGCGCGAGCGATCGCGCTGCGGCACGTGACATACGTGATGATACGGCACGGAGGCAACGTTCATCCGGGCAAAATGACACGCCTCGGCGCCGATGATTCGCTCGCCTCATCCCGAGACGAGCAGTAGGTTGGCGTACGGGATCGTGTCGGCGGTGCGCACCGTGCCGCGGGCGTCCGTCGCCAGCCGCTTCAATTCCAGATGACTGACGCGCTCGATCGGCGTATCGCCCAGCAGCGCCTGGAGTTCGCTCAGTCGCTCCGGGCTGACCAGCGCCATTTCCTCGGCCACCAGCACGCGGTCGATCGCCCACTCAGCCGCCACCGCGCGCACCACATCCAGCACCGTCGGGATGCCGTCGACCAGCGCCAGATCGATTCGCTCCGGCCCGGTCGGAACTGGAAAGCCGCGGTCGCACACGGTGATGTAGTCCGTATGCCCACAACTGGACAACAAGTGATTCAGCCCGGGGTGGAGAATGCCGCCGCGCTTCATCGGCTTTCCTCCCCGATCGCCGCTGGGTCGACGCCGCGCGCCGTCAGATAGCGAGCCTGCTGCTCCAGCGTGATCCGCTCGCGGAAACTCAGCGCCGGGCGCTGTAGATGAAACGCGCCATCAGGACCGTCGCTCACCGCCGCCAGCCGCCAGCCTTGCCGCCCAAGTTCGGGCAAGCGGGCCGCCTCGGCACGCGACAGCATCAGATGCTCCCAGCGCTCCACGTCGTTCCTCCCGGGTCCGGGGTCCGGCGCCAACTCCGCGACAGGTCCGTTCGCGACGCCGCCGAAACTGCACGGTCACGCGGGATAGTGCCCGGGTACGCCGCGGCCCTGCAACCGGAAGAAACCCTCCAGCCGCGGCGCAGGACGCCGGAGCGCCGATCATCGCTGCCAACAGCTCCCGTCGCAGCTGTGCGCAGGCCGCACGCTTGTCGGTCCCACGCCGGTGTCCCGCAGATATTCGGTATCCTTCCAACCAACCCTGATTCGCCATCATCCGAGATGACATCCCGGTGGGAGGACTCATGAAGCTGGCAGATCGCATGAACCGACTCGGCACGGAAACCGCCTTCGAGGTGCTGGTCCGCGCCAAGGCGCTGGAAGCGCAGGGCACGGATGTCGTTCACCTCGAGATCGGCGAGCCGGATTTCGACACTCCCGCCAACATTATCGATGCCGGTTGCAATGCGCTGCGGAACGGATGGACCCACTACGGTCCCGCCGCCGGCCAACCCGACCTGCGCGCCACCATCGCCGACTACATCAACCACCGCGGCACGGCATACACCCCGGGCAACGTCGTCGTCACCCCCGGCGGCAAGCCAATCATGTTCTTCGTCATGCTGGCGCTGCTGCAGGCGGGCGACGAGGCCATCTTCCCTGACCCCGGCTTTCCCATCTACCGCAGCATGATCGACTTCTCCGGCGCGACCGCTGTCTCCATGCCGCTGCGCGAAGTCAACGACTTCCGCCTTGACGTGGCGGAGCTTGCCAAGCTCATCACCCCGCGCACGAAGCTGCTCATCATCAACAGTCCGGCCAATCCCACCGGCGGCGTCCTGGAGCGCGCCGATCTGGAAGCCATCAGCCGGCTCGCCATCGAGCACGACTTGATCGTGCTCTCCGACGAGATTTACGCCGAAATTCTCTACGAAGGCGAGCACGTTTCCATCGCCTCGCTGCCCGGCATGGCCGAGCGCACCATTATCCTCGACGGCTTCTCCAAAACCTACGCGATGACCGGCTGGCGGCTCGGCTACGGCGTGATGCCGACCGATCTCGCCGATCAGGTCGCCAAGTTGATGGTCAACAGCGTCTCTTGCACTGCCTCCGCAACCCAGCGTGCCGGTCTCGAGGCGTTGACCGGGCCGCAGGACGACGTGCGCGCCATGCTCGATGCATTCCGCGGCCGACGCAGCCTGATTGTGGAGGGGTTGAACGCCATCCCCGGCGTCACCTGCCGGATGCCCAAGGGGGCGTTCTATGCCTTCCCCAACATCTCCGCCACCGGACTGAGCAGCAAGGTGTTCGCCGACCGGCTGCTCGACGAGTTCGGCGTCGCCGCGCTCGCGGGAACGTCGTTCGGCGATCACGGCGAGGGCTACCTGCGCCTGTCCTACGCCAACTCCGAGGAGAATCTCACCAAGGCGCTGCAGCGCATCGACGCCGCCGTCCGCAGTCTCGCTTGACAGAGACGCTACAGCGTCTAACCCTCCTCCAGCACTCCGGCATTCCGGCGTCGCCCGCGAGCGGTGGCCGCGACCGCTCCGACGCCTTCCTCCGCCTGGAATAGGTGTTGCGTTCGGCCCGATCCGTCTCAGCGACCGAGCGCGGTGAACCAGCGAGGAGAAAGATCGAATCCCGGCCGCATCCGAGCTTGCAATCAGCTCAAGCACGGTCGTCCCGCGCGCCCCACCGATCAACTCCTCGACCGTTTTTCCACCGCGCAACGCCAACAAAGTGCACGCGGTCGCTTCGCGCTCGGCTCTTGGTGGCATCAACGCGCCGATGCCAGCCGGCCCGAGCGTCGAGAGGAACTGCTTGATCGGCGCTCTGGGAGTCCACTCAGCGCGTCGATGTGCAACCCGGTGTCCTCAACCAGTACCGGCCGCCCCCGCACTCGTAGGCGGTGCGGGCCTTCGCCCATGCCGTATCCGCCGAGTCCAGCGCCTGAATCTCGGGTCGTTCGAGATCGAGTTGCTCGACCGGCGCGCCCAGCACGACCTCGACTTCATGGACTTCGCCGGCGTTGACGCCATTAGAGCAGGCGGTCGCGCATGATGACTCCCAAGAATTGCGAATGAATGATCGAATGAGCGCGTCGAGTCCGATCGATCGCTCTCGGGCGCACTGAACGGGACCCGAGAAGATTCGGCGCCGCGGGGCGCCATATGGTTGACTCCTCCTCATGCAGCGCCGAGGCACGTTGGAGACCCAACCCCGATGACTGAAATTCGCACCGCGACCTTCGACTGCTACGGCACCCTGATCGACTGGGAGGGTGGTCTGGCGACCTTCCTCTACGATCTCGCTTTACAGCACGGCGACCCCGGCGACAATGGCGACGCACTGCGCCGCCAATGGGAAGCCATCCAGTTCGATCTGATCCAGGGGCAATATCGCAGTTACAAGGATATTCTCGTCGAGAGTCTGCGCCGCTGGATGAACGAGCGCGGCTACCCCTGGTCGCCGGAGCGAGGCGAGGAACTCGTCCGCTCGATGCGCTCTTGGCAACCCTTCTCCGACACCATCCCCGCGCTGGCCCAGGTTCGTCAGCAAGGCTGGAAATTGGCGATTCTCTCCAATACCGACCGCGACATCATCGCCCACTCGCTCCGCCACTTGCGGATCCCGTTCGACGCCGTCGTCACCGCCGAAGATTGCGGTTCCTATAAACCATCTCCGAACAATTTTCGGCAGTTGCTGGGCGCTCTCGAGCTGCCGCCGCGGGAGATTCTTCACGTCGCCTTCGGGTTCAAGTACGACATCGGTCCAGCCGCCGAACTCGGCATGGCCAGCGCCTGGATCAATCGCCATGTCGAGCCGACTCCGCCGGGCGCCGCGCCCGACCACGAGTGGCGCGATCTCTGGGGCTTGGCGACATTCGCCGGCGGCTCGGGTCCCGGCTTCTGATCTGGCGATCTGACGAACCGCCTTGTCGCGCGGCTGCTAGACTCTCGCCATCCCGATAGGCCGCACTTTGCGCGCACCCAGCATCGCCGGGGCCACGCCCTGGGAGAGGACACCGCCTCGATGACCGGAGATCGCATCGCCCTCGACGGAACCGTGCTGGTCGCCGGCGGCGATCGCCACCGACATGCCGCGCGACGACTGCGCGAGATGTGGCCCCAGCTCGATTGGCAGCTCGCCGACGAAGCCGAGATCGCCCAGGCCGACCGCCCTGTCGTGCGTCTGACCGAGGACGATACGCTCGCCGAAGGCGCCTTCGCTATCGATGTGGAGCGCGGCGGCGCCCCGCGAATAATCGTCTCCGGCGGCCCCTTCTCCGGCGTCATCTACGGCGTTGAGGAGATGGTCGGGCGACGCGGCGCGGTATCCGGAAAATCAGTCGAACTCGCGGTCGATCGCTTCGAAGCCGCGCCCGGGTTGCCCTATCGCACCTTTTGGAATTGGGACCACAGCACCAATTGGGATCTCGAGCAAGTCGGCGTGCAGGAGATCGGTGTTTTCAATCCCTACGGCAAACCGCCGTCCGGGTTTCTTTCCGATTTCCGCCGCGCCGTCGATTTCATGAGTCGCAATCGCATTGCGGCCGTCGTCATCTACGGCTTCCTGCGCGACACCCACGGCGGCATCGAAGCGGCTCAGGAATTATGTCGCTACGCTGCCGAGCGCGGCGTGCGCATCTTGCCCGGAATCGCCATCAACGCCTACGGCGGCGTCTACTGGGAGGGCGACCACCACTTCAACCTGGCGACCCGTCTGCGCGAGCGACCCGATCTGGCCGCCAGTCTGGAGCGCCCGGTCGGGTTCAAGCTGGACGATCTCGCCTTCCCGCTGAACTTCCCGCGTAGCGACTACACCGTCTCCGGCTGCCCCTCGCACCCCGAGAATCAACAGTGGATGGAGGATGCCGTCGCCTGGTTGGCCGAGACGTTCGAGATTGGCGGCATCAACATCGAAAGCGGCGATTACGGCGTCTGCGGTTGCCCGCGCTGCGCCGCCCGTCGCGCCGCCCGCGAGGATGCCGCCCGCCGCCACGGCGCCGCCGAGTCGTGGTCCCACGCCGACATGGCTGATTTTTACCCGCGTCTGTTCGCCGCCGCGAATGCGAGCGGCAAGAATTTGTGGCTCTACAGCGAATTGCAGTGGGACAACATGCTCGATCGCGAAGCGCACGCGCTGCTGCGCGATCTGCCCGATGCCGGCATCTATCAGCACACCCTCAATCGCAGCTACTGGAATCGCGTCCAGCAGGAACTGACCGCCGAGGATGTGGCCGCGCTGCCGACCCGCCGCAATGTCTTTCGCGCCCAGTTCGCTTGTCAGTGGAACGGGTCCAACGCCACCGAGCGTTATCGGTTCAACGCGCGTGATTTTGCCGAGCTTTCGTGGAAGGCCGCCGCGACCGGCGTGCAGGGGTTGACCGTCTGGGGCGAGGCGTCGCCGTTCGACGTGCCGGTCGAACTGAGTTATCTCGCGTTTGGTCGCTTCACCTACGATCCCTCGCTCACTTGGAACCAGTTCCTGAGCGAGGAGATCGCGCCCCGTCTGGGCGGCGATGCCGCCGCGGAGCGCTATCTGCACATCCTCGACGCCATCGACCGCGAGGAACCGCTGCCGGACGCAACCTGGGTCGGCTTCCGCCATGAGGCGCTGGACGCCGCGCGCGTTCCCGATGACGGTGTTTCGCGCCGTTGGGTCTGGTTGGCGGATCGCGTCGCCCGGCGGCAGGCAAACATCGGGTAGGCGACTCGCGGCTCTGCCGCGATGATCGCGCACCGGCGATCGACGATGCCAGCGCCGAAGCACGATCGCATCGCTCGTCATGCTGCCGGCGCTATCGGGGAGACCAACCCGGATGAACGGACGATTTACAGGCAAGGTCGCCATCATCACCGGCGGTGCGAACGGGATCGGCGCCGCCGTCGCGTGGCGGCTGACCCGGGAGGGCGCGTCCGCAATCGTGGCCGATCTCGACGCCGCGGCCGGCGCGGCGTTAGCTGCCGAGATCGGCCCGGCCGCGACATTCGTTTGCGGCGACGTGGCCGACCCCGCCACGTGGGAAACACTGGTCGGCGCGGCGCGCGAGCGCGGCGGTCTCGATATCGTGAGCGCCAACGCGTTTCTGGTTCGTCCGACCCCCGCCCATGTGATGGAGCCGTACGATTGGCGGCGCCAAATTGATGTCTCGCTCGGGCACGTTTTTCTCGCCGCCCGCGCCTGCCTGCCGCTCCTGATCGAGCGAGAAGGCGCGTTCGTGGCGACCTCCTCCGTCCACGCCCGCACCGGCTTCCCCGGTCACGCCGCCTATGCCGCCGCCAAGGGCGCCATCTGTGCCCTGGTGCACCAACTTGCGGTCGAATACGGCCCGGCGGTGCGGGTCAACGCGGTGCTGCCGGGATCGATCGAAACACGCGTGTGGGACGGCGCACCGGAGCGCGAGCGACAGGCCGCCATCGCCCGGGCGCCGCTGCGGCGGATGGGACGACCAGACGAAGTCGCGGCGGCCATCGCCTTTCTCGCCTCCGACGACGCCTCGTTCATCACCGGAACCGAACTGGTGGTCGATGGCGGCTGGTTGGTTTCGCCTGTCCCGCAAGGCGGCGCTGATTAGCCGGGCAGCCTACGGCTGCGCCTCCGAAATCTCCAGTTCCCACTCCGCCACGCCGGTTTCGGTCACGATCCCGACATCGCCGGCGGCGGCCAGATCGCGGTCGTAGTGATGGCCGATCGCCGGCTCCACGCCGATGCTGCGGTATGGCGACGCCTCCGGCCAGCCGCCGAGATTGCGCCAGATCGCTATTGCCGCCGGTTGCCCCTCCGCGCGCAAGCGCAGAGTCAGTTGGGCGCCATCCGCCACTGTCACCGGTCCCGGCCCGAGCAGCATGAAGAACAGCGCCGATGCGTCGCTCGTCAGACCGTCCAGCGGGGCGCCGAGCGGAGATGGCCATGGTCCTTCGACAACCGGAACCGGCTCGGCGCTCCGCCAATGGTCCGGCCACACGCGGCTTGTCGTTCCTGGTTCCACCACCAGCCGCCCTGTCTCCGATACGTCGAGCAGCATGTGCGCGGCCCAAACGAAGCGGAACCCCGGCGCTGCCTCCAATCGGTAGCACGCCGCGAGCCCGCCACGATCGCTTCGGAACGAGCGCATCAGGCGAAAATCTCGCCCGCTCGCCGTCAGCGCGTTGC
>JADLCW010000181.1 GCA_020847015.1 Thermomicrobiales bacterium
GTCGCGGTGCTTGAGGGACCGGACGCCATCGCGGCGGTGCGGGAGACCGTCGGCAAGACCAACCCGGCGGAGGCGACGCCTGGTTCCATCCGCGGTGATCTGGGGCTGATGCGCGGGCGCAATCTGATTCACGCCTCGGACAGCGCGGCGAGCGCCACGCGCGAGATCGCGCTCTTTTTCGGTGACGGAGCCACGCTCTCCTACGAGCGCGCCATCGACCGCTGGATCGAGGAGTAGCGCCGGTCGTTTCACGTGAAACACTCCGGCCGCGACCGGATCGTGTGTGACCGCCACGGAGCGGAGGGCGGCGCCCTCCGCTCCGTTCTTGTTTACCGAGGTTCACAAAGCCGCGAAACAAATGCCCCGGTAAGTGCGCCGCATCCGCCAGCGAGCGCGCTCAGTCGTGACCGATTCTGGACGATGGCCGATCAGACGCGACACGGGGTCGACGCCTGTCCAGGCGCCGACCCCGTTTCACGTGAAACACCGGGTCCCTACGAGTCGGTGATGTAGATGACGCCGGGTTGCTGATTCCAGCGAGCCATCAGCTCGGCGAGCAGGTTGCGCAGGTGAACGTCGGAGACATTCGCCGGCAGCGGCCGCCGGTCGTTGGCCGGCATGCCGCCAAACTTCTCCCGGCTGGCGCTGGACCGGTTGTCGTTGCGCGGCGAGCGGTAGTACAGATCGACGTAGAGGTGCTCGCCATCCGAGATAAAGTAGATCGCATAGTTGGGATCGAGTTCGAGACCGACCGTGCCCGTTTCTGGTTGGTCGACCACCACCGGAAATCCGGGCGGCATGCGAGGGCGATATTCCTCGGCCGCCGCGCGCAGCATGGGAACGACGCGCTCCCGAATTCCTTCCAGTTTCGCGACCGCCACGCCCTGCCTCCTGCCGATCGAGTCCCGATGTACCCGCCGATTATCCCCGACCGCCAGCGCTCCGTCGAGCGTGGCTGCGTCGTGGCGCCGCTTCGACTGTCTACGCCGCGCGGAAACGGCGGGAGCGATGGCGTGCAGCGGGAGCGCTCGCCGGCTCGCCGGAGTCACCGCGCGACACGGTTTCACGTGAAACAGCGACGCACGATCGTGCCCCCAGGGATTGGGGACCTGACAACTGACGCACGGGCGGAACCACGAGCGACTGCGCGCCCGGTTCCCGCTCACTCGCGGTCGCGATTTTCCTCGGACAGCAAGCTCGCGCGTGGGGTGACTTGCCCGGCGTATTTGTTGCCGCGCTTCGCCCGGTAGGGCACGCTCACCGGACTGGAGACCTCCTCGAAGGAGAAGGCGCAGATGCGCATTCCGGGATAGAGCGCCACCGCCATCCGCCCCAAATTGCTCAACTCCATCGTCGCCGTGCCAACCCAACCCGGCTCGAACACCGCCGCCGTGGAGTGAACCGTGATCCCCAACCGCGCGATGCTGCTGCGGCCTTCGAGCCGACCCAACAGATCGTCCGGCAACTCCAGCGATTCCACCGTGCTGGCCAAGGCAAAATCACCCGGCTGCATGATGAACGGCTCATCCGGGTCCACTTCCAGCGTCCGCATGGCGTCGCCGATGGATTGCGGTTTCCGCGGATCGATGTAGCTATGGCGACTGTGCTCAAAAACCATGAATGTGGTTCCGAGGCGGAAGTCGACGCTCACCGACCCGAGCTGCGTGTCCAGATCCGGCGCCGGGTCGATCTTGATCCGACCTGCTTCCAGCGCCCGCCGGATATCCCGGTCCGAAAGAATCATCGGCTCCCTCGCGCCCGCTCGCCACAGTTCGCCTGTCGATCGCCTGGCCCCCGCGGGATCGTACGTACGCTACCCGTCGCTGTTTCGCGCGTCAAGCGCGGGTCGAATCGCGCGCCGCGCCGGACGCCTTCGCTCGCTTCGGACTACCCTTGGCGCCGTTCGGATCATCGCGCATCGTTCGCGCCCCGGAGTTGCCCTGCGTGTCTGTCCACCAAAAGCCCTGCCGCAACTGCGCCCAGCCGATCGAACTTCGCCGCGGCGATGATGGTCGCTGGCGGCCGTTCGACCCGGATGGCCGCCCGCACGACTGCCCACTGCGGCCGCCGGCCCTCCCAGCTGTGAAACCTGGCCGGGCGTCTGCGGCGCCTGCGGGGCGCTGGTCGTGGTTGCTGCTCCCGCTCATCCTTGCCGCGCTGCTGTTCGCCCGGAGTGGCGGGACGAACGATGATGCCCCCGGAGAGCTTGCGCCGCCGGGCGCCCTCGCCACAACCGCGCCGAGTGCGGCCGCTCGCGTCCCGAGCGCCGTCGCGCGCTTGCCGAATGGTGGCTGCAGTCGGTTCGGCAATCAGGTTTGGGCGCAATCCGTCTACGATGCTGACCCGGTGGTCAACGGTGATCTCGATCCGGACCGCATCGGCCGCGCCTGCGACATCCTGCCGCCCGGGGCGGCGCCGGCGCTCTGGACCGGCAGCATCCCGCGCGGTGTCGAACAGGTCGCGCTGCTGAACGCCATCGACGGCGATACGATCCGGGTGCGCCGTGGCGACGGCGCGGTGGAGCTCGTCCGTTTGGTGGGCGTGGACACGCCGGAGACCGGACAGGGCACGCGCGCCCTGGAGTGCTACGGTCTCGAAGCGACGGACTTCACCGCCGAACTGCTTGGCCGCGCCGACGGGGTGATCTATCTGGAGCAGGATCGGGAAAACCGGGACCGCTACGGTCGGCTGCTGCGCTACGTCTGGTTCGAAGATGCCGATGGCGTCTATCTCGTCAATGAGGCGATCGTTCGCGCCGGCTACGGCGA
>JADLCW010000182.1 GCA_020847015.1 Thermomicrobiales bacterium
AAATGGATGAACTGCGCGAAGGCGTCGGTCTACAAGCTTACGGCCAGAAAGACCCGCTGGTGGTGTACAAGTCGGAGGGGTTTCGCCTCTATCAGGGATTGCAGACCAACCTCGCTCACGACGTGGCGCACACGATCTATCGGGTGCAGCCGGTGGTCGCGCAGCAGCCGGTGCGCACCGCGGTCACCGACGAGGCGGGCAACGCCAAGGGGCCGAGCAACGGCCAGGATGGCGGCGCCGCGCCGCGCAAGGCGCGCAAGATCGGCGCGAACGAACCATGCCCCTGCGGCAGCGGCAAGAAGTTCAAGCACTGCCACGGCGCGGTCGGCAGCAAGGCGCTGGTCTGATCGCGCCGGGGCAACGCGGCGGACAACGGGCGGCGCGGCCGGTCGAGGGAGATCGCTTCGGCGTCAGCTTTCGCCCATCGCGCCGTCGGGAGCACCGTCCGCGGGAAACCACAGTGTAAAGGCGGCTCCGGCCCCCGCGGTGCTCTCCACGATGATGGAGCCGTCGAGCATGGTCACCAGCCGGCGGGTGATCGCCAAGCCCAGACCGCTGCCGCCGAACTTGCGCGTCGTGCTGGAATCCGCTTGCCGGAACTCATCGAAGATGTACGGCAACACCTCGGGCGCGATGCCGATGCCGGTGTCGCGCACGACGATGGCGATCCCGCCGCTCGCGGACCGGGCGGAAAGCGTCACCCCGCCCGCCCCGGTGAACTTGACCGCGTTGCCGGCCAGGTTCAGCAGAATCTGGTGGAGTCGCAGCCGATCCGTTCGCAGCGGCGGTAGCGAGGTCGGCAAGTCGAGCGTCAGCGACAACCCTTTGGCCTCGGCGGCGGGAAGCAGATCCGCGCGCACCTGCCCGAGCGCCTCCGCCACGTCGACCGGTTCCCGATCCAGTTCCAGCCGTCCCGATTCGATGCGCGAGAGATCGAGCACGTCGTTGATCAATCCGAGCAGGCGGGCGCCGCCCTGGGCGATTTGTTCCACATCGGCCTGCTGCTGCTCGGTCAGCGGCCCGGCCATTCCATCCGCCAGAATGGCCGCGTAACCGATGATCGCATTGAGCGGAGTGCGCAGCTCGTGGCTCATGGTGGAGAGAAAGGCGCTTTTGAGCCGACTCGCCTCTTCCGCGGCATCCTTGGCCGCCAGCAGTTCGGCTTCGAAGCGCTTGCGCTCGGTCACGTCGCGTCCGACGAGAACCGCCTCGTTCGGACCGGCAGCCACGATGCGAGCTTCCCAGGCGCGCCGCCCCGCATCCAAATCCAGATCGTATTCGACGGTTTCGATGCCGCCGCGATCCAGCACTTGCCGGATCGCGGTCAGGATGCGATCGCCGGCGGGCGGCGGCAGCATGTCGACCACGGTGCGCCCCAGCAATTCCGCCGGCGGCGCCACCAGGTCGTCCAGCCGCTTCGCTTCGATGTCGAGGTAGACGCCATCGTGGTCGATCAGAAACACGAGATCCGGCAGTGCGGCCAGCAGCGCGCGGTGGCGCTGCTCGCGCTCGCGCAGGGCCGCCTCCGCCGCTACGCGCTCCGTGATGTCGAACTGGAATCCCAACCACTGGCGGGAGACTCCGTCGTGGTCGGGAGCCAGCACGGCCTGATCGCGCAACCACACCACACGATCATCGCGAGCGAACATCCGGTACTCGATCGTCAGCGATCCCCCGGTGGCGTTGGCCTGCTCCGTCGCCGCAACCACGCGCTCCCGATCGCCCGGGTGGAGCCGCGAGACCCAGAGATCCGGGTCCGCCAGCCACTCGGCGGCGGTGTAGCCAAGCAGCGCCTCGATCTGGGGGCTGACGTAGCGGGGAAGACCCAGCCGCTCGGCGGCGTCGGCATAGACCACCGTGGGAAGCTGCTCCACCAGCGACCGATAGCGCTCCTCCGCCGCGCGCAGATCGTGTTCGAGCCGCCGCCGTTCCGTCACGTCCCGCGCGATGCCGATCAGTCCTACGACGCGCCCCTCGGCATCGCGCAGCGGTGCGGTGCTGGTCAGCCACCATGCCGCGGACCCGTCCTCTCCCTGCGGTTCCAGCCGGTTTAGCAGCGGCTCACCGGTGCGCACGACCTGCTGCTCGTCCTCAAAGTACCGGCGAGCGAGCGACTCCGGAAAGAAGACGAAGTCGGTGCGGCCGATCGCTTCGGCGGGTTCGCTCACCCCCAAGTTATCAGCGGCGGCCTGGTTGAGCCGCAGAAAGCGCGAGTTGAGGTCCTTGACGTACGCGGGGTCCGGCAGATGAGCGCGGACCGCGTCCAGCAAATCATGCTCGGCGGCGAGCGCCGCCTCGGCCGCATCGACGGCGCGCGGGCGAGCGGACCGCCGCCGGGCGCGGTGAGCGGCGGCCCGCGCCACCGGGATCAAGCCGGCGAGGATGAACGGCGCCCAGGCCGGGAGTCGCGATGGCGGCCGCGATCTGTTCGCCGGATCGTGTGCGACCGGGCGGGATCGGATCATGGGTGCTCGTTCCTCGTGCATACCGCGCATCCCCATCGTAGCGGATGGCCGATAAGGGAGCGGAGTCCTTGCGGGCCTGCGCGCGACGGGCAGGAAGGCGGGGTCGGCGTCGGGCGGCTCGTCGGGGCGGTGTCGGCGTCCAGCCGGGAATCCGCGGCCAAGCGCCGGAGAGGTCGGGCAAACCGCGCGCCTGGATGAGGCTGCCGCCGGGAGCGCGGGAACGTTTGTTTCGGCGATCGCCGATGGATCGCATACAGGGGATCGAACCGCTTCGCCACGGCGCCCTCAGCCGCTCAACGCACCTCGTCGTCAGGCGAGATCGGCGCCCCGCGCAATGTCGCCACGACCCCGCGCACTGCGCCGGTCAGACGCTCGTGATCGTCGATCAGCGCCAGCACGTCATCCACCCGTCGTGACAATTGCAAGATGGCGTCGACGTCACGCGGGCGGCCGCGAACATCCTCCAGCGCGGCGCGGAGCGCAGCGCGGTGAGCGCCGCTGGCGGTCAGATTCGCCTCCAGCAGATCGGCCAACCGGGTAGGGTCGAAACTCGATCCCTGACCGAGGCGAGGCAGCAGATCGCGCAACTCGTCCACCAGCGCCATGGCCCGTGCGCCCCGATCGCTGACGAGCGTCTCAGGCGCGATGATGTTCAGCAGGGCGTTGGTGACAACTTCGTCGCCGCCCGTATCCGCCTCGACCGCCGGCTCCGGAGCCGTCTCGTCGGGCTCGCCGGATTCGCCGGGTGCGCTCGTCGGCTCGGGCCCGATCTCTGGCGCAGCCATTGCCGGGGCGACATATGGTTCGACTTCGACCGGCGCCGCCGGCCAGTCTTCGCCGGCGAATTGGGGCGGTTCGGCCGGCGGGCTGAGAACCGCGTCGGCGGGCGGCGCCTCGGCTTCGGCAGGCCAACTGGCGTCCCACCCGCCGGACTGCGGCCACCGCGCGGCGATCGCCGATTCCTCCAGAATGGTCTCGGTGACGATCGGTTCGGCGGTGGACGGAGCTGGCCACACCGGAGCCGCGTCCACCACGAGATCGGCGGGTGCGTCGAATTGGTCGGGCGGGGCGTCTGTTTCGGGCAGGCGCGCGCCGCAGGCGGTGCAGAATTTCGCTCCCGGGCGCGTTGGCGCATCGCAGACGGGGCAGCGTTCCATGCGGCGTTCCTCCGTGGTCGGGCGGCGGTCGCCCATCGAGCCGTGGCCGGGCAATGGTACATGCGCCGCCGCGACTCGGCTCGGGTACCATGCCGCTATCGACGACGCCGTCCGCGAGTCAGGAGCGTGAACCCGTGAGCGATGTGCTGAACGATCGAATGATGACGCGCCAGCGCGAGATTCGCCCCGGAACCGCCGAGGCGCTGGAGGTGAAGGCGGGCGAGCTGGTCGAAATCGTGGACGTGTCCGGCAAGCAGGTGGCCGATTTTGTCACCTTTGCGCTGGGCGACTCGTCAGAGTGGGGCAGCACCAGCGTGACCCGCTCGGTCAACACCAACATCATGATGACACTGGGCAAGGAAGTTTATTCGAACCGGCGGCGGCCGCTGCTGGAACTGGTGGCGGATACGGTCGGTCGCCACGACATGCTCTATGCGTGCTGCGATCCGGTGCGCTACGAGATGCTCGGGAAACCCGATCACGCCAGTTGCCGCGCCGCGCTGGCGGAAGTATTGGCCGACTACGGCGTGGGCATCGAGCAGGTGCCGGCTCCGATCAACTGGTTCATGAACGTGGCCATCAAGCAGCGCGGCGAGCTGGAAATCCGACCGCCGCTCTCCGAGGCGAACGACCATGTGGTGCTGAAAGCGCTGCACGACGTCGTCGTGGCGGTGTCAGCATGTCCGCAGGACATCGGCCCCACTAACAACGAGCACCCGACCGACATCAAGCTGCGCGTCTACAAGTAGCAG
>JADLCW010000183.1 GCA_020847015.1 Thermomicrobiales bacterium
GCCGAGGTGACCTTGTCGTATTCCGAGGAAGCTTGGACGGTCGTCTATACCTCGACCGGGAGGTTGTTGGGACCGCGACAAGTGCTGTACCAAGGGAAACATCGCGACCCGACGTATGCCGCTTGGGATGTGATGGCGCGTGTCGTGCTCGCCTCCCACGATGAGGATGAGGGACTGCGGGTTGGTCAGTCGGCTGCCCGTTGGATTCGGGCGCAGCGGTGAGCGATCCTGGCGGCATCGACCCGGCTGGATGTTGACGCGAGCGGAGCGAGGTGTGCCGGAACTTCCCGAAGTCGAAACCATGCGCCGCATCGTCGAGCGCGAGCTGACCGGCCGCCGTCTTGAGGCGGTCGATCTGCGTTTACCGAAGCTGCTGCGCGATTCCCCGATCCCCACGCTCGATCCGCTGATCGGCGAATCAATCCTGGGAGCGCGTCGTCGCGCCAAGGTGTTGGTCACCGATTGGACGGGCGGATTCAGCACCATGGCGCATTTCATGTTGGCCGGACAGCTCGCGGTGCTCGGTCCCGGCGAGGCGCGCAGCGTGGCCGGTCACCCGACGCCGAACCCGGAGGGACCCTACCCGCACAAGGCGACGCACCTGATCTACCGATTCGACCAGGACACGACGCTGTATCACAGCGATATCCGTCAGTTTGGCTGGGTTCGCCTGCTGCCTACCGATGATGTGACCGCCGCGCTGGAGGCCTTCAACTTCGGGCCGGAGGGTGTGGGGCCGGCGGCGATCTCGGTTGCGGAGCTAGGAGAACGATTGGCGCGGCGGCGCATTCCGGTCAAGCAGGCGCTGCTCGATCAGGGAGTTGTCGCCGGGTTGGGCAACATCTATGTGGACGAGGCGTTGCACCGCGCCCACATCCATCCAGCGCGGCCGGCCAACTCGCTGGCGTCGGAGGAATTACGTCTCCTGCACGATTCAATCGGCTGGGCGTTGGAACGCGGCATCGAACAGGGCGGAGCCAAAATTGTCCACCAGCGGGCGCACCCGCGCGATGGCTTCCCGCAGGTGCACGCGCGCGAAGGTGAGCCGTGCCCGACCTGCGGCGCGGCGATCGTGAAAACACGAGTCGGCGGGCGTGGAACCTACTTTTGCCCCGTTTGCCAGCCGCCGGGTTGAAGGCCGTTCTCAAACAGCAGCCGCTCCACCGCCGCCAAGGTCGGTCCGGCATCCGCGGCGATGACGAGTTCGGCAAGCGGATCCAGCGGTGTTGACTCCCGGTTCACCAACGCCAACCGCGCGCCCGCTTGCTGGGCGACGAGCGGCACCTGCGCCGCCGGCTGCACCACCAGTGAACTTCCGATCACCAACATCACATCACACGAGCGGGCGAGATCGACCGCGCGTCGTAGCGGCGCGGCCGGCATCGGCTCGCCAAACAGGACGGTCGTTGTCCGCAGCACGCCGCCACAACGTTCGCACTCCGGAACGCCTGGATCGCGCTCCAGCCGTTGCTGAATGACATCAGCGTCCCATATTGTTCCGCAGGTCATGCAGCGCACGTGATGCGCTGAACCGTGCAATTCGATCACGCGGTCCGGGTTGTGACCTGCTTTTTGATGCAGTCCATCGATATTCTGGGTGACCACGCCTGACAACCTGCCTGCCCGCTCCAGCCGCGCCAGCATGCGATGGGCCCGATTGGGGTGGCGGCTGGCCAATTCTGGATAGTTGACCCGGCGACGCTCCCAGTAGGCGCGACGCATCTCCTCGCCGCGGAGAAAATCATCCAGGGTCGGAGGCGCACCGCTGGCCCAGACCCCGCCCGGGCCGCGGTAGTCGGGAATGCCCGATTCGGTGCTGATGCCGGCGCCGGTGAAGGCGACGATCCGCCGCGCAGGCGCGAGCAAACGCGCAAGCATCGAGATTTGGTCGGCGCTAGCGATCCGCCGCTCCGGGTATTGCTCCATCGGCGGTACATCGCCTCCCATATTTCGCATCGATTGATGGTCCCATGCGGGTGACTGACAGGGCGAACCGTATGGTTGCCGGAGCGGCCGCGCGCCGCTTGTGTACGTACGCGAGCGATGGTACCATCGGGTTGTGCCGATCAGTCGCCGCCCGCGCGGCGCCCCCGCATCGTTACGGTGTTCCCGTCCGCAGACCCCGCGCCGATGTTCGTTGCTCCTTTGGGTGCCCGAACATGGAGCCGCGCCAATGGTCATCTCGGAGCCGGCGGTGATTTGTCTCGAATCGGCGTGGATGCGCCTCTTGCGGTTCTTGCGCCTGCACGATGCCGGCGACCCCTCGCTTGGCCGGATCGACAAGGAGGATTACGCGCCCTTCGTGATGGACCAGCGTGCGGGGCAAGATCAGGATTCATTGCCGGACGAGCGGTCTGACATCGCGGGATGGACCGCGGCCCATACATGGCCGGGCGCCATTCGCTCTGAACCCGGCGCGGAAACGCTTCCGACGGATGCACCAGCCCAGTTCGATCTCGACCGGCGGCGGACACAGGCGGCGCTGCTGCGGGCGATGCTGTTGGCGCGGCGGCGACGCTTCGCGGAGGCGGAAGCCGCGTTTGCGGAGGCGGCGAGTCTCGACCCCGGTTGCGATCTGACCGCCACAGATGGATTCTGGGAATTGGAGCGAGCCGGCCACGATGCCGCGGCCCATGCCTACGAGACGAGCGGCCGACCGCGTGATGCGCTCTTGCTGCGCGCCAAGATCGACGCGCGCTACCGCCCTCGGCTGGTTCGCACTGCCTGAGACGCATTGGCGCGGCATGCCGCACTATCGAATCACCCCGGTCCGTTGGCAATGGCGTCAGCGCGATAAAACAGATCGAGCGCCCGATCGGCGACGTCCTGGACGCCAATATCGGCCACCCACGATGACGTGTGCCCGCAATGCGGACCGGGTTCGAGGGCGCCACAATCTGGGCAGGTCATTCGCCATGAAACAACCGTGCGATTTCGTTCGCATGTGAGCGGGCCGTAGTTGCCCAAATTCATGCACCAGAAGATGCCGACCGTCGACGCTCCGACGGCAGCGGCCAGGTGCATAGGACCGGAATCGTTGGAGACGACGACGCGGCAGCGGGCAAGCAGCGCGGCGAGACCGCCGATCGAGAGGTGTCCGCTCAGGTCGGTCGCGTCGGCGTGCATCGCTGCCCGCACCGCCTCGGTCAGCGGGCGCTCGCCGGCGACTCCCGTGATGACGACGTGGGCGCCGGCCTGGGTCAATCGATCGCCCACGGCGGCGAACTTCTCCGGCGGCCAACGCCGGCGGGGGTCGCTGGCTCCGGGATGGAGCGCAACGAGCGGTCGGCCATCTGCCGGAATCTCGTCTGCCGCTTCCACGCGATCGGCGACGGTCAAAGCGATGCGCGGCTCCAGCGTCGTTGCCGGTGCTCCGGCCAGCGCCGCCACTTCGAGGTAGCGCATGATCTCGTGCTGGGAAATGACGTAGGGAAGCCAGCGATCGAGCGGCGGCGCATCGGGGGTGCGCAGTCCGACCGTGAATTTCGCCCCAAGCCGGAGCAGGAACGGATTTGAATTGCGGCCACCGCCGTGTAGCTGCATGGCGAGATCGAAGTGTTCGCGCTCCATGGCCGCAAAAAAAGTGCCGAGACGAGCCGGATCCTCGGTCGCATCCTCGCCGCCATTGACGCCGTGGCTTTGCGGTACGGCGATCGCGCGGTCGACCGGACCCGGGCGACCATTCAGGAAATCCGCGTGCCAGTTCGCCCCCAGCAACACGATTTCGGCGCGAGGGTAGGCCGCGCGCAGCGCCTCCAGCGCGGGCAGTGCGACGATCAGGTCGCCTAAGCCGTTAGCGCGCAGCACGGCGATCCGCTCGACTCCCGGCACCGGAGCGGAGGCGTGAAGCATCGGTTGAACCCTCCTGCGTGGCGCTCGCCCGAATGCGCTCGGACGGCTGGCTGCCGAGTCTATGCAAGGCCCGGACCGCCAATTGCAGCCCCGCCGGTTGCGGGCGGAGGCGACATCAGGAGCGGGTGCGCAGCGAGGCCCTGCGGGCGGCGAAGGTGACCGCGAGCGCCTCGAGCGCATCGGCGTTGACCGAGTAGTACTTGGACCCGCCCCGTGGAGCGACGCCAATCAGGCCGGCCCGCTCCAATTGGGCAAGGTGACGCGATACGGCCGATTGAGCGATGCCCAACCGCCCGACGATCTCCTGTGCGTACTGTTCGCCGTCGGCGAGCATCGCCAGGATGCGCAGCCGATTGGGATCGGCCAGCGCGCGCACGATCTCCAGCAGCGCGGCATCGGTGAGCGCGCCGGGCGGAGTCGGCTCTGGCGGATGATCCGCCTCTTCGGCTGCCCGGGCGATGAACTCGGAGGCTCCAAAGTCCACCACCAGATCGGGTGGGTACAAGACATAGCTGATGAAGGCGCCTAGGTGGGCGGATGGACAAAACGCGACGCGCCGCACCTCGCCCAGCCGCCGGGCCAGCGCCGGCGGCGGTTGCTGGTCGGTGAGGGCGATGAATGCATGAAGCGCGTCGCGCCCCAGCACTTGCTGCCCTAGCCGAGCGGCCTCTTGCAATTCCGGCAGATGCGCCTCGTAATCGTCCCGGTACCCTGCCTCCCAGACATCGACGAAGAGATTAATGGTGCGCTTCTTCAATGCGGGCGGGTCCATGACCAGTGCGAGCACCTCTCCCATAGTCGCCACGGTCAACGCTGGCTCCAGCGCGACCCGCCAAGACGCGGAGTCGGCACGATCGATCTGCGGCGCCGGCAATCCCAGATCCTGATGGACGCGGGTCAGCGCGCTGGCGACCATATCCTGGTAGTGGGCGGCCGGCAGCGTCAGCAGAAAAGCGACAAAGGTTTCGAACGAGGCGTCGGCGCGATCCGGATCGAGCGGCCGGAAACGCATGACTGGTTCTTCGACATAATAGTAAAGTCGACCGGAGAAGCCGTGCAGCAGATCCAGATTCTCGCGCAACTCGGGACTGAGCCGCGCCCGGGTTTCGACCAACCAGGGATCGAAATGACTTTCAGGCACGGCACGGTGCAGCAGTGACAATACCGATACGAGATCGAGCGGCAACGAGACGGTGGTCGTCAGCCGCGCAGCCGGCGTTCCGGCCAGAAGCACCCCCATGAGCCATGTGTCCTCGGCGACAGCGCGCGGTTATGCCGCAACCGCGATAGGGTGATGATACGCCAGTGCGGTGTTTTGAGCGCGCGCAACGGGCCGTGAGCGAAAACCAGCCAGTTCGGGATAATGGAGCGGCCGGCGCGCACGTGCGCCGGCGAGTCTCGTTCGCGTCGGGTCGGCTCCCGGCGCCGAGGATGCCCAGCATGACCGAGGCCTCCCAAGATTGGTACAAGGACGCTGTTTTTTATGAGGTTCCCGTCAAGTCGTTTTTTGACTCCAATAACGACGGGGTAGGCGATTTTCGCGGCATGACCGAAAAGCTCGACTATATTCGAGACCTCGGCGTCGACTGTATCTGGCTGCTGCCAATGTACCCCTCGCCGCTGCGCGACGACGGCTACGATATTTCTAATTTCGTCGATGTTCGCAGCGACTACGGCACGATCGAGGATGTCAGAATGTTTCTGGACGCCGCGCACGAGCGCGGATTGAAAGTCATCGCCGATATGGTGATGAACCACACCTCCGACCAGCATTTCTGGTTTCAGGAGGCGCGCAAGGATCCCAATTCTCCGTATCGCAACTACTACGTCTGGAGCGATGATGCCACCCGCTACCCTGAGGTGCGGATTATCTTCACCGATACCGAATCGTCCAACTGGTCCTACGACCCGGTGGCCGGACAGCATTTCTGGCATCGCTTTTTCTCGCACCAGCCGGATTTGAACTACGACAACCCGGCCGTTCATGAGGAAATGCTGAACGTCGTCCGCTTCTGGCTCGGTCTCGGGCTGGACGGCTTCCGCTGCGATGCTGTGCCGTACCTCTACGAACGAGATGGCACCAACGGCGAGAATCTGCCGGAAACGCACGAGTTCCTCAAGAAATTGCGGAGCATGGTCGATTCGGAATTCCCCGGCAAAATCCTGCTGGCGGAGGCGAATCAGTGGCCATCCGAGGTCGTTCAATATTTCGGCACGGAGGATGAGCCGGAATTTCACATGGCGTTCCACTTTCCGCTGATGCCGCGCATGTTCATGGCCATGCGGCAGGAAACACGGACGCCGATCGTCGAGATCATGGGACAGACGCCGGATATCCCCCCAAGCGCCCAATGGGCCATCTTCCTGCGCAACCACGATGAGTTGACGCTGGAGATGGTCACCGATGCCGAGCGCGACTATATGTATTACGAGTACGCCAAGGATCCGCGAGCCCGGCTCAATCTCGGCATCCGTCGCCGATTGGCGCCGCTTTTGGAGAACGGCCGCCGCCAGATCGAGATGATGAACTCGTTGCTGCTCGCCATGCCCGGTTCGCCGGTGATCTACTACGGCGACGAAATCGGCATGGGCGACAACATCTACCTGGGTGACCGCAACGGCGTGCGCACACCGATGCAATGGAGTGGCGACCGCAACGCTGGATTCTCCCGTACCGACCCGGCCCGACTCTACTCGCCGACGATCATGGACCCGGTCTACGGCTACCAGGCAGTCAACGTGGAAGCGCAGCAGCGCACCCCGACTTCGCTGCTGCGCTGGATGCAACGGTTGATCGCCGTGCGCAAGAAGTACAAGGCGCTGGGGCGGGGCGATCTCCGTTTCTTGCACCCGGAAAATCTGAAGGTGCTGCCGTTCATTCGCACCTACGAGGATGAGGTGATCCTCTGCGTGATCAATCTCTCCCGGTACGTGCAGTATGTCGAACTCGATTTGAGCGAGTTCAAGGGCTGGAGGCCGGTGGAACTGATCGGGGAGACGCCATTCCCGCTGATTGGTGATTTGCCGTATCTGTTGACGCAGGGACCCCACACGTTCTTCTGGTTCCGACTCGAAGCCCCGGCCGTGGAGTAGTGCAGATGGGTCGCCCAACCGACGCCGCCATGACGCCGACTGGCGTCCTGGCGCTGGCTCGACGCGAACTACCTGCCGCCTTGGCGGCAGTGTTGCCGACGGCACGCTGGTATGGCGACAAGCATCGCGATCTGATGGGGATCGAAATCGTCGACGCGGTGGCCGATCCCTGGGGGGATGCGATCGTCGTCTGGGCCGTCGCCGAATTGCGCTTCACGGCGGGCGAGCCGTCGCGCTATGCGGTCGCGGCGGTGGTCGAGCTGGATGCAGCCGCGGGCGCCGTCACGGCCGATCGATGGTTTGGCGATGGAATGAGCGCGGCGGGGTTCCCGGCATGGTTTCTGGCGCGGTTGCGCGATGGCGCCCGGCTGGCGGGAGCGCGCGGCGAACTCGCCTTCGAGCCGCTGCCCGGGTTGCTCGAGCGGGTGGGGACGGACGGGACGCCGCCGGCGCAGGTTGGCGGGCTGGAACAGAGCAACACCAACATCCGCTACGGCGCGGTGTTGCTGGTCAAGCTGTTTCGCCGACTGCGACCGGGGCTGAACCCCGATCTGGAAATCACGCGCTTTCTCGCCGAGCGGACGACGTTTCGCCACGCGCCGCGTCCGCTTGGCGTGGTTCGCTATCTGTCCCACGATAGCGAACCGATCGTGGCGGCCATCGCCCAGAACTTCATTGCCAATGGCAGTGATGGCTGGGAGTGGACGCTGCGAGCACTGGCGGCCGCATTCGGCGACGAATCCCGAACGGCGGCGGATTCGCTCGACGCCGCACTGGCGCTATTGGGGCGGCGCACGGCCGAAATGCACCGGGCGCTGGCGTCCGACCCGAATGACCCCGCCTTCGCGCCTGAACCGCTGACCGAAACAACGATCGATGCGACGGTCGCGGCGGCCTTGCACAATCTCGCTGCGACGATGACCGCGTTGCGCCAGCGACAGGGCGGCGCTCCGCCCGCGATGCGGTCAGCAATCGACGAGGTTTTGGCGTCGGAGCGAGCGCTGGCCGAGCGACTGCGCGGCATGGCTGCCGAGCGCGGTTCCTGGGCGATTCGGGTTCACGGCGATTACCACTTGGGGCAAACCCTGCGCACCATGGATGCCGACTGGATCGTGCTCGATTTCGAGGGCGAACCTGGGCGAGATCTCGTCGAGCGGCGGCGCAAAACCTCAGCCTTGAAAGACGTCAGCGGCATGCTGCGTTCTATCGGCTATGCACGGACGGCGGCGGAGCGCGCGCAACCGAGCGCGGCCGTCAAGCTTGCGGCATGGGAGACTGTGGCCCGCCGCGCCTTCCTTGACGCCTATCTGGACGGCGTCCGGGGCGCCGGGCCGCGCCTTCTGCCGCCCGATGCGGCGGCGTTCCGCCGCGCGCTCGATGCCTGGGAGGCGGACAAAGCGCTATACGAGGTGCGCTACGAGGTCGCCAACCGCCCAGACTGGCTGGCGACCCCGCTCCGCGCGCTGCAAGCGGCTACGGGTTGAGCGGCCCGGCCGCGCCCGGTTCGCCCACCGGAGCCACATTGGCGATGCCTTGGCGCTCTGCCCAATCGCGGTAGTTGATGGCGGGGAAGGGGTTGTCGCGCTCTTCCATCTCGGCCAGGAACGCGCGCTGCTCCTCGTTCAACGGTTCGGCCGCATCAGCCAGTCGCGCCAGGCGCTCGAACCGCTCCAGATGGGTCTGGAACCGCTCGATCGCGTATTCCTTCGCCTGCCCGGTGGTGATCAGAAACGGCCAGTCGCTGCTTTGCAGGAGCAACAATTCGCGCGCGGTCTGGTTCAGCAGTCGCTCGCGTTCGCCGCCGGCACGAGGATGGGCGGCAACCAATTCCTCCATGCGCCGTTCCGCGCCGTGGATTAACGGCCACATCCAGGCCGTTTCGTCGTTGAGCCACGTCGAGTGATCGCCGTTGTTGCCCCAGCTCGATTCCGGCAGATTCAACACCTGATCCGGCGGATGGAGCGCGATGATGCGGGCAGCGTTGGCGAATTCGACTGTCTCGCTGTGCGCCAGTCCGCGCAGCACGCCTTGCAGCCAGTCGATGCCCTCCGCCCACCAATGGCCGAACAACTCCGTGTCGTAGGCGGCCGAAATGACGCCAGTGCGGCCGTGTTCGGCGTGATATGTTCCCAGCAACTCCTCGACCAGATGCACGTAATGGTCGGCGTGGCTGCGGACACGCTCCTGGGCGATCGCCGGTTCGTAGAGCGGCTTGTCGCCCAGCCCCAGATCGCGGCCGCCGACGCGCCAGTAGCGCATGCCGGAATTAGTGTCCTTTTTGTGGAATTCGCGATAGGCGCCGTCGCCGGGGTAGCCATAGGCGGCCGACCACACCTGCAATCCCGTGCGGTTATTGCGAGCCAGCACGGCGACCTCGCCCGGCGCGTCGCCGACCCAGTAGGGTTGGTAGGTCGTGCCGGGTTCTCCGACTTCGGCTCCGGGTTCGATGCGCGCGGGGGTCCGCCGCAAGCCGCCATACACCCCGATGACGTCGCCGATCGCTTTGCCGACCACCGCGCCGTCCTCGACGGTGAGCGTTTCGCTGAAGAATACGCGCAACCGCTCCTCGGCCAGGAACGACTCGAGACCGGGCCGGTGGACTACGACGCCGTGGTTGGTCGCCTCTCGCGCCGGGCGGTACGCGTTTTCCGGCAGCCAAACGGACTGCGGGGATCGCCCGAAATGGCGAGTGGAGGCGCGCACGCCCGTATGAAGTTGGCCGTGAACCGAGGAGTCGCGGGACAACAGCGGCAAGTAGCCGTGCGTGGCGGCGCTGGTGGCGATGTCGAGATTGCCCGCGTCCTGCAGAGCGCGGAACGCGCCGACGAGATCGCCGCCGAAGCGATCCGTGAAGCTGGACAGAATGCGAGCGTACCAATGGGGCTCGCGTCGGGCCAGATCGCGTAGCTCAGACTCGCCGGCCGCCTCGAAGCGATCGACATCGGCGGCCGCCCAAGAGGCGCGCTCGGCGGCATAGGTGCGGAAGTGTTCGCCGATCAGCGGGTCGGCCAATTGCTCGGCCAGGATCGGCGTGAGCCCTACCGTCAGCGCCCAGGGGACACCCTCCTCAGAGAGGTCGTAGAGAGCGTTGAGCAGGGGAACGTAGGTTTCGGCAATCGCCTCGTGCACCCACTCTTCGCCGTGGGGCCACATGCCTGCCCTGCGCGCGTACGGTAGATGGCTATGAAGCACGAACGTGAACGCGCCGGTTTTCGCCATGCATTCCCCCTTTCCAGATCAGTTCGGGTGCAGCCGCTTCTGGCACGCCCCGCGAGGCTCCCGGTTGCTCAGACGACCGTTCATGACTCGTGCCACCGTCACGAGACTGCCGAAGGCTCAGTCGCCCCCGGTTTCATGCAACGGGTGAGCTGTGTCGGGCGCGGTGTAGTCGTAGGGGTCGTAGCTGCGTTCCCCCTCGCGACGTGGGCGACGACCATATGCCGCGGCAAGTTCGGCGAGTCCCGCGCCGAGACCGGCGTGCAATTGGTGGTCGGCAAAGCGCCACCCCCAGTTGCCGAGACCGAGCCCCGGCGTGTTCATGCGCGCCTCGCTGCCGAGGCGCATGATGTCTTGCAGCGGCAGGATGGCAGTGTCGGCGGTCGAGGCGAGCGCCAGGCGGATGAAATCCCAGGCGATATCGCTGCCATCGCGCCCCAGGTAGCGTTGCACCGCCTGTCGCTCGTGCGGCGGCAGCGCGGCGAACCAGGTGATCGTGGTCGGGTTGTCGTGAGTGCCCGGGTAGACGACGCAGTTGGGCTCGTAGTTGTGGGGCAGGTAGGGGTTGGCCGGGGTGTCCCCGAAGGCGAATTGCAGCACTTTCATGCCCGGCAGATTCAGCTCGTCCCTCAGCGCGACGACATCCAGCGTGATCACCCCGAGATCCTCGGCGATGAATGGCAGACCGCCTAACGCAGCACGCATCGCGGCGAACAGCGCTTCCCCCGGCCCCTTTTCCCAGCGTCCGCTCGCGGCTGTGGCGGCATCGGCGGGGATCACCCAGGAAGCGGCGAAGCCGCGGAAGTGATCGATGCGCACCAGATCGACCATCACCAGCACGGCGCGCACCCGGGCGATCCACCAGGCATAGCCATCGGCGGCGTTAGCCGGCCAGTCATACTGCGGATTGCCCCAGAGCTGCCCGTGCTCGGTGAATGCGTCCGGCGGCACTCCGGCCACGAAGGCGGCCCGGCCGTCTGGCCGGAGGCGGAACAGATCGCGGTGCGCCCAAACATCGGCGCTGTCCTGAGCGACGAAAATTGGCAGATCGCCGACGATTCGAATCTCGCGCTCGTTGGCGTAGCTGCGCACGGCGCGCCATTGACTCCAGAACTGGAACTGAACGAACTGATGGAAAGCGATCTCGGCGGCCAGCCGCTCACGGGCGAACGCGAGCGCGTCGGGATCGCGCATGGCTAATGGCGATTCCCAATCCATCCAGGCGGTTCCGCCGTGGGTGTCTTTGAGCGCCATGAACAGCGCGTAGTCATCGAGCCAGTACGCCTGCTCGGTCTTGAACAATTCCAGTTCGGGACGCTGGTCGGGCGCCGCGCCGCGACGGAAACGATCGAACGCCTGGCGCAACAGCGGAAATTTGTGCGCCGCGGCGCGGTAGAAATCCACCTCATGGGGGGGGAAGCCAGGATTTCCGGTCGCATCGCTTTCGTCGAGCAGTCCGGCTGCCCACAGCGCCGGGAGGGAGATGAGCAACGGATTACCGGCAAACGTCGAGGGCGAGGCATAGGGGGAGTGCCCCGGACCGCTCGGATTGAGCGGAAGAACCTGCCACAGATGCTGCCCGGCCAGAGTCAACCAGTCGATGAAGCGAAACGCCCCCGCGCCCAAATCGCCGATCCCGTGCGGCCCGGGAAAGGATGTCGGGTGCGCGAGCACTCCGCTGAGCCGAGCCATCCGTTGCCCCCTCCTGCTCGTTGGCATAGTGCCTGACGCCGCGCTGACGTTGCGTCAGGTTCTGACATGTTCGCACGTCCTCGACCGTTGTCGCCCGTCGAGGACGAATAGCGAAGCCGGAACCGTTCCCGGCCCCGGCTTTGCCTGGGATTTGCGTTGACCCTGGCGTGGATCAGGCCTCGGCGCTGGCCGTCGCGACCTCGGTGCTCGTTTCTGCAGCGTCGCTTTCGGACCCCTCAGCCGGGCGGCGAGTCGTTTCGCGCTCGGCAGCGCGGGTCGCGAGACGCTGTTGCCGCTTGGAGGGGCGTACTCCGGCGGCGGCCGCATTCTCCATGCGCTTCATGAATCGCTCGACCTGGCCGGCTGTGTCGACGATGCGCTGCTCACCGGTGTAGAAAGGGTGACAGACATTGCACAAGTCGGTACGCAGGTTCTGCTTGGTGGAGCGCGTGGTGAACGTGTTCCCGCAGGCGCAGGTGACGGTTGTTTCCTGATACTTGGGGTGGATGCCGGATTTCATGACGATGATTGCTCCAGTAACCGGGTAAACCAGCGGCGGGCCAGCGCGGCGCTAGTCTGCCGCGGCCGCGAGATCGGCGATCGTCCAGCCCGCGGATTCGTGGGGCCGCATGAGCAGCTCCCGAGCGCCGCCAATCGGATAGACATCGGGCGGGTAGACGCTGATCCGCCGCTTGGCGCGGCTGACCGGCTCGAAGCGCACGACGCCGTCAATGGTGGCGTAGATGGTGTGGTCTTTGCCGATGCCGACGTTGTTGCCCAGCCAGAACTGGGTGCCGCGCTGTCGCACGATAATGCTGCCGGCGCGAACGATTTGGCCATCGGAGCGCTTGACGCCGAGCCGCTTTGACTCGCTGTCTCGGCCGTTGCGCGAACTCCCGACGCCTTTCTTGTGAGCCATGATCGCTGTCCTCTCTGCGGCGCCGTTCTAGGCGTTGATGGCCGTAATCGCGAGTCGGGTCAGAGTCTGCCGGTGGCCGGTCCGCCGCCGGTAGCGTTTCTTCGCCTTGAACTTGAATACCACGATCTTGTCGCCGCGGTACGTCTCTTCCACGGTGGCGGTGACACTGGCGCCGGCCACGGCGGGCGTGCCCACCCGGGTGGAGCCGTCGCCGCCAACCAGCAGCACGCGGTCGAACGTGATCGCGGACCCATCATCGAGACCGAGTTTCTCGACCGAGAGCCGGTCGCCCACGCTGACCCGATACTGCTTACCGCCGGTTTCGATGATGGCGTAGGGCTTGACGGCGGTCGCGTTCGTCTGCGTGGCAGCGCCCTCCTGCTCCGGCCCGACATCGTTCATCGTTTCCTCATCACTCATCGTTCGTCTCATCTCACGACAATGCATCGGCCGGAGATCGGGCTACGATGCCGCGCAGCACGAAGGCGGGCGCGTGTGGCGTCCGCGACGCGCTAGTCTACCATATACGCATGATTCCGCGCAGGATTCAAACGAACAGGAGAGGGCTGTGAGCGAACTAGCCGGGCAGCCGGCTGCAGACGTGGACGAGGCTGCGGCGTCGATCGAGGCGCGACTGGCCTTGGCGCAGGCGATCGCTGGCGGCCGCCTCGATGAGTCGCGGGCAGCGACGGTGCGTCGTCTCATCGCCGGGCAAGTTGAGCAAGCGCGGGCGCTGCGCCGGATTCCGCTCGGCAATGCCGATGAACCCGAGATCGTGTTTGCGCCGTTCCGGGCGCCGGAGGCGGAGCAGTGACAGCCGATCTGCTCGCGCTCGATCTGCCGGCGTTGGGGCGGATGCTGCGATCCGGAGAGACGACGCCAATCGCTTTGACCGAGTCGGCGCTGGCGCGGCTCGATACGACCGGTCGCCAGTTGAACGCGGTGGCGACTCTGACCCCGGAGCGGGCGCTCGCCGACGCGAATCGTGCCGCCGACGAACTGGCGGTCGGCATTGATCGGGGGCCGTTGCACGGCATTCCCTATGGAGCGAAGGATCTGCTGGCGGCGGAAGGGTATCCAACGACCTGGGGCGCTACGCCATTTAAGGGGCAGATCTTCACCGAGGACGCCGCGGTGATCGAGCGGCTGACGGCCGCCGGGGCAGTGCTGGTCGGGAAGCTGGCCATGGTGGAGCTTGCCGGCGGGTTCGGCTACGAGCAACC
>JADLCW010000184.1 GCA_020847015.1 Thermomicrobiales bacterium
CCCCGACCTGCCCGCCCCGACCGCCGCTCCCGGCGCGACCCGGTGAGACCGACCATGCCCCGCGGCCGCCCCGCCCCTTGCCGCCCCCGCGACCCGCTGCGGCCCGCCATGCCGTGCGGCCAAACCACCCCGGGCCGCTCCCGGCGTGACCCGGTGAAGCCAGCGATACGTTGCGGCCAAACCACCCCGGGCCGTCCACGTCCCCGTCGGCCCGCCGCATGACCGACCCCCGCCTCCGGCCCGCCACCCGCTGGCTGTCGGCGCTGCTGGCGCTCGCCGCGCTGCTGGCCCTCAGCGGGCTGCTCTGGTGGCGACTGGCTCCGGACGCGCCGCCCCCGCCGCCGCTGCCCCCGCCCGATTTCACCACCGCCCCCAACGCCACCACCCTGGAATCGGCGCTGCCGGCCCCCCGCGCCCGTGCCGCCGCCTGGCTGCCCGAAGCACGCCTGCTGAACGCCAATCTGCAGATCGACTGGCCGTGGCAGGTCGGCCCCGGTTCGCCCCGCGCCATCCCCGACACCGGCTGGATCACCCTGGTCTTTCTCGCGCCCTGGCAGCCCCCCGGGCGGACCGAAACCGCCGCCTCGCTCAGTCTGGTCATCGAGCGGCTCTCCGGGCAGATCGTGCAGCAAACCACCCTGGGCTGGGAAACGGCCGCGCTGCCGGCTCCCACCCCGGGTCCCACCCTGACCTCCGTCGACGCCGCGCTGGCCGCCGAGCGCGCCGGGGGAACCGCCTTCCGCCGCGCCTGCCCCCGCCACCGCCACGTCTCCCGCCGCAGCCTGCTCGACACCCCGGACTTCGGCCCGCACTGGCTGATCGCCTATGAAGACGACCGCGCCCCGGATCGCCACGGGCTGCTGGTGCGCATCGACGCCGCCGCCGGCGCGCTGCTGACCCTGCGCGACGACGCCCCCGCCTGCGGGAAGAACGAGCCTCCGCCCCGCTGACAACCCGCCGCTGGTCATGGCGATCGGCTGGCGATTGCGCCTGCCTGCCGACAACCCGCCGCATCCGGCCGAGCACGTCCTCGCGGTGGCGGCCGCCCGCGCGACCGCAGGCAGCCCCGGGCCGCGTTTGCCGAATGTCTGCATCGGTTCCAGTAGCCCGCGCGCCCACAGGTAGCCCGTGAGCGATGCGCGCCACCTGCTGCGGCGGGGCCAGCAACCCCCGCCCCCCGCTGACAACCCGGCCGGCAGGGGGGATAATCGACCCCGTAACCGTGGCGGGAACGAACGGAGAGCGGTCGATGCGCGTCGTCATTTCGGCGGACATGGAAGGAACCTGCGGCGTCGTCTCCTGGGTGCAGGTGACGCCCCCCGAGGGAGCCAACGGCGACCCGGTCAACAGCGTCGAATACGAGCGCACCCGCGCCCGCATGACCGCCGAGGTCAACGCCGCCATCGCCGGAGCCATCGCCGGCGGCGCGACCGAGGTCATCGTCAACGACAGCCACGACGGCATGCGCAACCTGCTGCCGGACGCGCTGGACCCGCGGGCGCGGCTGATCACCGGCAACGACAAACCACTCTCCATGGCGCAAGGGGTCGATCTGGCCGAAGTCGGGTGTTTCTTCTACACCGGGTATCACGCCAAAGCGGGCTCCCCGGCCGCCCCGCTGGCCCACACCTGGACCGGTTGGCTGAACGATGTCCGCTTCGACGGCCTGTCCACCGGCGAGTTCGGCATCAACGCCGCCGTCGCCGGGCACTTCGGCGTGCCGGTGACGCTGGTCGCCGGCGACGACCAGGCGGTGGCCCAAACGCAGACCCTGCTGGGCGACCAAGTGCAGGGCGCGGTGGTCAAGCAGGGGTTGTCCACCTTCGCCGCGCTGCATCTGCACCCGGCGCGGGCTCGCGATCTGATTCAGAGCGCGGCGGAAGAAGCGGTGCGCCGAGCCTCCGCCGCCCGCCCCTACCTGCTGCCCAAGGGCTGCCGGGTGGAGTTGGAGTTCGACCATCAGGCGCGCGCCGACCAGGCGATCCTGATCCCCGGCATCGAGCGCGCCGGCGCGCGCACCGTCGCCTGGACGCCGACCGACGGTCGGGAATTGATGCGCACCTTCCGGGCGGCCGTGAAAGCCGCCGCGATCCGGATGTCGCCCTAGCGTCTGGCATGCACGTTGGGCCGCCGGCCCGCCTGTTTCGCGCCCGGCGGCGCGTTGCGCGGCCCCGACACCAGGCACGCGGCGCGCCTCGGCCGGCGAGCGCTTGGCGGCGGCGCGCAGGATACGGCCAATCGTGCCGTGTTTCTTGCCAGCAGCGGTTATGACGCCGCCACGCCGTCCGGGACGTTCATGCCAGGCGCTAAAAGCGCGCAGCGGCGGCAAGCGGCAGCAAGCGGCAGCGCGGAGCGGTTTGCCTGCCCGGATCACCCGAAGCGCCCGAGCGCGCCGCGCCGACATCGTCGCCATGCGGCGCGGGTCCGCCCCGCCCGGTCCCTCCGGCACGGCGCGCCGCAAGCCCGCCTGCGCTCCGATTGGGCTGCGGAACCGGTCGCCGGCCGACCCGGCCGCGCCCATCCGGCTGACCGCC
>JADLCW010000185.1 GCA_020847015.1 Thermomicrobiales bacterium
GCCAGTTCAATCGGTTCGGCGTCCTCAGTTCCCTCGGGGAGTGAAGGTTCGACATCGGCAAAGCGTGCACGCGCTTCAGCCGTGGTATGCGTCCGCCGGGCGCGCGCGGGGTACGGTTCGACACCCGCCTCGCGCAGAGCTTTGGCCTTCTTGCGTCGAACTTCCTGTAACTCGGACAGTTCCATCGAACCCCCTGCCGACCCGTTACCCAACTTTGACGATGGTATACACCAGCGGGCCAACTGGGGTTTCCACCGTCGTCGAGTCGCCCTCGCAGCGCCCCAGCAACGCACTCCCCACCGGCGACTCGGTTGAGATGGCCCCGCCAGCCGCCGTCGCCTCCGCCGGGCTGACTAACACCCACGTCTCTTCCATGCCGTCTTCGTCCCGGATCGTCACGTTGGACCCGAGCGAGACCGTGCCGTCGTCGGCGGCTGGTCCCAGCACGACGGCATTCGCCAGTGTTTGCTCCAATTCCTGGATGCGCGCTTCGGTGATGGCGAACGCTTCCTTCAGATCCTCATACTCGCTATTGTCGGAAACATCGCCCGATTCGGTTTCTTCCTGAATGCGGGCAGAGATGTCCGGCAAGCGTTCGGTTCGCAGCAGTGCCAGCTCCTGCTCCAACCGCGCCATGCCCGCCGCCGTCAGGGGCACTGTCCGCTGCGCCATGATCCGATCCTTTCGTGGGTTCGGCCGGGATGGTTCCCATCCGCAGCCAAGCGCCGCCAACACATGCCGCCGGATCACGCGTTGGCGATCCGGCGGGTGGCGTCTCTCCTGCGCGCCCGCGTATATGGAGTCGGGAGCCACAGGCCTGTGGCCTAGTGACTCCCGTCGACGCCCCGAGTATAGGCCGCGGCGATGGCATCTATCCAGTCGGACGACCGACACAGGCGGCCGGATGGCCCGCCGGGCATCCTTTGCTATGATCGCCGGGCGAATCGGTCGAGCGGCGCTTTCGGGGCGCGGCAAAGCGGGGAGAGGACCGGCAATGGCCGGGGAATTGCTGCTGGGCGTCGATATCGGAACCTATAGCGCCAAGGGCGTGCTCTGCACCCCGGAGGGCAAGGTCGTCGCCACCGCCACCGTCGAGCACGCCCTGAGCCTGCCCCGACCCGGCTGGGCCGAACACGATGCCGACGCCATCTGGTGGGGCGAGTTCGTCGCCATTACGCGCGCGTTGCTGGCTCAGGGATTCTCGGGCGACCAGGTCAAGGGCATCGCCGTCAGCGCCATCGGCGCCTGCGTGCTGCCGGTCGACGCCAACGGTCGTCCCTTGCGGCCAGGCATCCTCTACGGCATCGACACCCGCGCCTCAGCCGAGATCGCTCAACTCAATGCCCGCTTTGGTGAGGAAGCCATGTTCGCGCTGGGCGGAGCCGCGCTCACCTCTCAGGCGATCGGTCCCAAAATCCTCTGGATTCGTGAGCGTGAGCCAGAGATCTACGCGAAAACAGCCCGCTTCATCGCATCCTCTTCTTACATGGTGTTTCGCCTCACCGGCGAGTACGTCATGGATCCGCACACCGCGTCGTACTACAACCCGCTGTTCGATCTACGCGCGCTGAAGTGGGATGACCGCTTCGCCGAACCCATCGTGGATCTCGACAAACTACCCCGATTGCTTTGGCCTAACGAAATCGCGGGAGTTGTCACCCCGGAAGCGGCTGCCGAAACCGGACTGGCGTCCGGTACGCCGGTCACCGCCGGCACCATCGATGCTGCCGCTGAAGCGATCAGCGTCGGGGTGGCGGCTCCGGGCGACATGATGGTGATGTACGGCACCACCATGTTCTTTATCCATGTCACTGCCAATCCGGTGCCCGACGAGCGCATGTGGGCGACCGCTTTCGCGCTGCCCGGGCTCTACACCATCGACGGCGGCATGTCGACGACCGGCGCGCTGACTCGCTGGTTCCGCGACAACCTCGGCCAGCCAGAGATGGCCGCTCAGGCAGCAGGCGGTCCCAATGCCTACGCCTCGTTGGCGGCTATGGCCGGGGAAGTCTCGCCAGGGGCGAACGGGTTGATTTGCCTGCCCTACTTCGCCGGCGAGCGCACCCCCATCAACGATCCCGACGCGCGCGGCGTTTACGCCGGGTTGACCCTCTCCCACACACGCGCCCATCTGTACCGGGCGAGTTTGGAAGGAACCGCCTTTGGGGTGCGTCACAACCTGGAAACGATGGATGCCATGGGAGCCACGCCGAAGCGTCTGGTCGCGGTGGGCGGCGGAGCCAGCAACCCGATTTGGCTGCAGATCGTCTCGGACGCGAGCGGACTGCCGCAAGACGTGCCGGAACGCACCATCGGCGCTTCCTACGGCGACGCTTTCCTGGCCGGTCTGGCGACGGGGCTGGTTCCCTCGCTGGACGCACTGCACCGCGATTGGGTGAAACTCGCGACCACCTACCGGCCCAACGCGAACATCAAGGCGATCTACGACGACTACTACCCGGTTTATCGAGGGCTGTACGAGTCGTCAAAGGAGCAACTGCACGCACTTGCTCGCCTGGGCGGCGAGGCAGTCGAAGCAGCCGAAGATTGATCCCGCCCGGTTGTGGGCTGAGGGGCGGCGCGCGCAAGTCGCCCCTCACGCGTTGTTGGTGGATGCGTCAGCGCGCTTACGCCGGAAACACTTCGCCCAGCGCCGCGATCGCCGCGTCGTCGTGATCGGCGGCCCGGAGCGGATCGATGATGTCGCGCTCCAGATTCGGCACATAGCAGACGATCGCATCGCCGCTGCCGGTCGGAATCATGGTGACCTCGCCGATGGCCGCCGGCAGAATGCATGATGCCGCTCGCCCCAGCATCAACTCGCCGTCGTTCCAGGCGATCCGCAGCGGATCGCCGACATTGGAGACGGTCAGGCAGCGATCCGGCCGCGCCGTCTCGACATGCGGCTCGGCAAGCGCCCAGCGCTCAATGGCGAAATGCGGCCCCGCCCCGCCGATGACGAACCTGTTGCCCGGCTCCGCGCTCGGTCGCGCCAGCCCCGGATTGGGTTTCGGCAGGAAGTGGGTGCGCAGTTCCCGCAGCGTCTGCTCGATATTGCGATCCCACTCAGCCTCGCTGAGACGATTGCCGCGCAGATCGACCGGCATGACGTGTTGAGAGAGATCGCTGGTCTGCTGCACCTCGAAGATCAGCGTGCCCGGGCCAAAGGAATGCAGAACACCCGCGGGCACGTAGACCGTGTCGCCCGGCCGAATCTCATGGCGAGGCATCACGGCATCGTAATCCTGCGCCTTGAACGCCCGCCGTAGATCGTCATGCGAAAGACCGGGTTTGATGCCGGCGAGGATCGAGGCCCCCGGTTCACACCAGAGGATATGCCACGCCTCGGTTTTGCCATGCGGCTCCGAGTAGACGCGGCGCGCGGTTTCGTCATCGGCGTGGAGATGCACCGGCAGCATGTGGCTGGCGTCGAGGAATTTGTCCAGCAGGGGGAAATGCGGCCCGCTCCATCCGCGCCCGACCAGTTCCTCTGGATGATCCACGACGAGATCGTGCAGCAAGCGGCCGGCGTAGGGCCCCGACAGGATCGTGGCCGGCGCGTCCTTCTGGTCGCTGATCTCCCACGTCTCGGCGACGATCCCTTCCGGGGTTCCCATCTTGCCGAGCCGCTCCGGGATCAATCGCTCGCCGAACGCGTAATCACGCACATGCACGCTCAGGGTGATTGGTGACCACTCCATTGGTTCGCCCCCTGCCGCTCAGTTCGTCGCGGCCAGCGCGGCTCGCAGTTCGCCCATCGTTTCCGACACAGGTCGGTCGGGCACGAAGATCGACGACCCGATCACGATCGAGTCCGCTCCTGCCTCCACGACCTTGCGAATATTGGACGCACGGATGCCGCCGTCGATCTGGAGCGTGCACTGCGGGTTGCGCCGATCGATCATCTCCCGCATCCGGCGGATGCGATCCAGCGAGGCCGGAATGAACGTCTGACCGCCGAATCCGGGGTTGACGGTCATGATCAGCACCTGGCGGACGATGGGCAAGACGTCTTCCAGCATCACCAGCGGCGTGCCGGGGTTGATCGCGATGCCGGGAGCCGCACCAGCTTCCTCGATCGCCCGCAGCGTCCGATAGACATGGACATCGGCTTCGACGTGGATCGTGAGCACATCGGCTCCCGCCGCCACGAATTCATCGATCCACTGGGCCGGTTCGACGATCATCAAATGGACATCGACGGGCAGACTCGTCCCGCCGCGAACGGCGCGCAGCACCGGAGGCCCGACAGTGATATTGGGCACGTAGCGCCCATCCATCACATCAACGTGGATATAGTCGGCTCCAGCCGCGGCGACCGCGTCGATCTGCGCTCCCAGCCGCAGAAAATCGGCCGAGAGAATCGACGGCCCGATTCGCGCCGTCAAATGGGTCACGCCTGCGTCCTCCCCGGGCGCGCTTCGCCCAAATGACCGGTCGCCCGCACGAAAGGCGATCATACCAGCCGGCGTCGGCGCCGCGGTCGCTATACTCGCCGCGCGATGTTCCCTGCGACCGCGCCAGCCGGAGATGTGTTTCTCACGATGAACGCGCCCACCCCTGTGTCCACTTCCCGTTCGGGAACCGGCGCCCATCGGCAGCCGGCGCCCCCCGTCTGGCTCTGGGTCGGGCTGTGTCTCGTCGCAGTGGCTTGGTGGGTCGCCTGGTTCGGTCCGCCGCCGATCCACTTCTACACTTTCTTCCCGCTTTGGCTCGGCTATATCCTCACCGTGGACGGTCTCGTGCATGTCCGGGCCGGTGCGTCGCTGCTGACTCGCAGCCCCGCCCGCTGGGCGCTTCTGTTCGCCTTCAGCATCCCGCTCTGGTGGCTTTTCGAGTGGGCCAACCAGTTTCTCGGCAACTGGCGGTATGTCATGCCCTATCGTTATGCCCCGCTGACCTATTTCCTGCTCTCATCGCTGGCGTTCTCCACCGTGATGCCGGCCATTTTCGAAACGGCGACGCTGCTGCGAACCTTCGCGCCGTTTCGCGCCGCCCGGCGCTGGCTGCGAATTGCTCCGGGGCGCGGCGGGCTGATCGCCATTTCGCTGTTGGGAGCGGCTGTGTTCGCGGCCTCGTTGCTCTGGCCGAGCCTCTTCTTTCCGCTCGTGTGGGTCGGCGGGTTTCTGCTGCTCGACCCGATCAATCGGCTGATGGGATCGAAGAGCATCGCCGCCGATGTCGCTCGCGGACAATGGGGCGCCGTGCTGCTGCTCTGGGCGGCGGGGCTGGTCTGCGGATTTTTCTGGGAGATGTGGAACGTGTTCTCGATGCCGAAATGGGTCTACGAGATCCCTTTTGCGGCGGATCCCAAACTGTTTGAAATGCCCGTGCTCGGCTATGGTGGCTATCTTCCCTTCGCGCTGGAGGTGTACGCCGTCTACAACCTGCTGCACGGCCTCCTGTTCCGACGCGCCGATACGTTCTTGCCGTTCGGCTCTACCGGGCGCCCCGAGTCGCCATCATGAACGTGTTCGATCGATTTGAATCCGCCCTCGAACGACTTGTCGAAGGGGGGGCCGGCAAGTTGTTCCACGCCTCGGTGCAGCCGGCCGAGATCGGTCGCCGGCTGGAGCGCACGATGGCGGTCAACCTGTTGATCTCCGTGGACGCCACGCTAGCCCCGAATGATTTCCTGGTCGCGCTCAATCCGACCGATCACCAGCGCTTCGCCGACTTTCTGCCAGCGCTGCGCCGCCATCTGGAGGAGTGGTTGACCGAGCGCGCCGCCGTCCACGGGTGGACCTTGGTGGATCGCGTACGGGTCGGCATCGTGCCGGACGTTGCCGTGCCGCGACGCGACATTCGTGTCAAAGCGGCCGTCGCCGATCTGCCGCCCGAATCGGGTCAGTCGTTCGGAGCCCTCGCCGGCCCACAACGTGGGGGTCCGGGTGCGACGCCGCGCGGGATCGGTCTGCGGGTGACGAGTGGACCGCAGCAGGGGCAGGTGGTGCTGATCCCGCGGCAGCCGGCCGCCATCGGGCGCGCACCCGAGAATGATGTCGTCGTGCTCGGTGAGGACGTTTCCCGCCGCCACGCCCGCATCGAGTGGGATCCAGACGGCGCGCGGCTCGTTGATTTGGGCAGCACCAACGGCGTCTTCGTCAATGGACGCCGAGTCGCTGCAGCCATCATCCGCCCCGGCGACGAGGTGCGCTTTGGGTCGGTTGCCGCGCGCGTTTTTGCGCCCAGCCGCAACCTGCGCTGATTCGCATGATCCTCGGAACCACGGGCGACCAGCTCGCCTATCTCGCCCTGCGAGCACTCGCTATCGTGTGTCTCTACGCATTCATCGTCTGGGTCGTGCGGGTCGCGCTGCGAGACCTGGCGGCGCTGAGCGAGCAGACGCCGGCGCGACCGGCCGAGCAGCCGACACGGCTGGTCGTCATCGACGGTGGGGAATCCAGTCTGGTGATCGGCCACGACTGGGCGCTCGTCAACCCAACCACCATCGGCCGGCGAGCGGGAAACACGATCCCGATCGATGACCCATTTCTCTCCGGGGAACATGCGCGGATCACGGCCGAGGGCGGACAATGGTGGGTGCGCGATCTGGGTTCCACCAACGGCACTCTGCTCAACGGAGTCCCGGTCGCCGCCGCGACCGCCATCGAACCGGGCGACATCGTACAATTCGGCCGGATTCGGATGCAGGCGCTGTCTGATCCATCCGGCGCGGGGAATCCGCCTCACTGATCTGGAGGATGGCTTCATTGCGACGCTTCGCGATCGTTCCCGGAGCCGCCCGGGTGAGCTTGCCCCGGTTTCCTTCCGGGGCGCCAGCTATCAATCCCGTGGTTCCCGCATTGGCGCTCGCCGTCGTCACCGGCCGGATAGGCAGGCGGCTTCTCGCCACAGTCGCGCTGCTGCTCCTGGTTCTCACGGCCGCTCTGGCGCTGCTGCGAACGTCACATGTCGATCGCGTCTATCCGGCCATTCTCGTGGCCGACGTGTCGGTCGGCGGCATGACCCGCGCCGAGGCGGCCTCCGCATTGCGCGCACGCGCCACCGCAGCCGAGGCGGCTCCGATCCGCTTTACCCTCGGCGATCGCGACTGGCAAACCACCATGAGCGCCGTCGGCGTGACGGTCAGCGCCGATGCTGCGCTCGATCGCGCCTACCGGGTCGGGCGCGAACCATCGGCGCTCGACCGACTGCGCACCAGCATCGGGTTGGTTCGCCACGATGCGCGCATTCCGTTGCCGGTGCAACTCGATCACGCTCGGCTCGGTCAATGGTTTGACGGCATCGACCGCGATCTCGGTCTGCCTCCGCACGATGCCAGCCTCGCCATCAACGGCGCCCATGTCGAGATCGTGCCCGAGCAAAGCGGCACGGTCGTGGATCGCGTCGCCGCGGCGGCGGCACTCGAAACCAGCCTTGCGACGTTGCAACCTCTGGAAACCGTACTTCCCACCACCGACCGCGCCGCCGCCGTGACTGCCGCCGATCTTAAACCCGCGCGCGACCAGGTGGCGTTGGCGTTGGCGATGCCGGTGCAGGTCTCGCACGGCGCCGGTATCTGGACACTGCCGCCGGCCGACCTCGGCGCGTTCGTCACCCAGTCGATCGACCCGGCGGAATCGGGCGCGGCAGCCTTCTCGCTCGGCATGGACCAGACAAAACTAGCCTTCTGGCTGGAGCGCCACCTCGCGCCGCAGATCGAAACGCAACCGCGAGATGCCGAAGTAGGCTGGAATGGTGAGCGCCTCGTATCGGTCGTGCCCAGCATCGACGGCGTCACCCTGAAGCCGGACGAGCTGGCGCAGTCGGTCGAGCGCAGCTTTTTCGGAGCGCACGGCGTCGTGGCCGCTCCGGTGACGATCTCCAAACCGACTATCTCTAGCGACAACCTCGGCGCGCTTGGCATCACGACGCTGCTGGGAACCGGCACGTCCAATTACTCCGGGTCCAGCGATGGGCGAGCCACCAACGTGCAGGTCGGAGCGGCGCTGTTGAACGGCACGCTGGTGCCCCCGCACGGAGAGTTCTCCTTCAACCACGCCATCGGCGTCATCGACGCGGATGCTGGTTTCGTCGAGGCGCAGGTTATCGACGGCGAGAGCATCGGGCAAGATATCGGCGGCGGCATCTGCCAGGTTTCCACCACCGCATTCCGCGCCGCCTACTTCGCCGGCATGCCGATGACTGAATGGTGGCCGCACCGTTTCCGCATCGCCTTCTACGAACTCGACGGCTGGGCCCCGGGGTTGGACGCTTCTATTTTGCAGCCGACCACCGACCCTTCCACCTGGAGCGATTTCAAGTTCGAGAATCCTTCGGATAATTGGCTGCTGGTCGAGTCGTGGACCGACGGCGTCAACGTCGTCGTCAACATCTACGGCGCCGATCTCGGCTATGTCGTGGATGACGAGGGGCCGAAGTTCGGCGAGAAGTTTCAAATGCTGGCCGACCGCGAGGTCGTCGATCCCGAGATGGAACCGGGCACCATCAACCAGACCCAAGGCGCCGGCATCGGTGAAGAAGTCAGCCACTACCGGGTGGTGACCGACCGCGATGGCGATCTGCTGTGGGAAGGGAATTTCTACACGAAGTTCTATCCGCACGGGAACATATGGACGGTTAGTCCCGATATGGCTGGCAAGTCGCCCGCCGACCCCAATCGCCCGCTACCGCCGCTGCCGAAGCCGAATGTCGCCCCGGGCGACCCGGAGTCGATGGGTTGAGTGACCGCTCGCCGGCCATCAGCATGCCGCTCCCCGGATCGCTGTCGCTCGTACTGCCGGCGCATAACGAAGCAGCCAACATCCGTCCGGTGGTGGAGCGCGCGCTCGAAACGCTGCCCGGCTTCACCTCTGAGTTCGAAATCATCGTCGTGGATGACGGCAGTCGTGACGCCACCGGCGAGATCGTCGCCGCCATGGCTGCCGCGGACCCGCGCGTGCGGCTGGCGCGCCATCCGCGCAATCTCGGCTACGGCGCGGCGTTGACGTCCGGGTTTACGGTTTCCACCGGCGACTACGTGATGTTCATGGACAGCGATCGCCAGTTCGACATCGGTGATCTGCGGCTGCTGTCGCCCTTTGTCGGCGACTACGACATCGTCGCCGGGTTTCGCCTGGAACGCAGCGATCCGCTCCATCGTCGCGTATTTGCCGAGGTCTTCAACGTCATCGTGCGGGCGCTCTTCGGGGTGCATCTGCGCGATATCGATTGCGCGTTCAAGGTGTTCCGGGGCGACCTGATTCGCTCGCTGGAATTGAGCGTGCCGGGCGCCCTGATCAACACCGAGATCCAGGCGAAAGCGCGGCGGCAGCACGCTCGCCTCATCCAGGTCGGCGTGCACCACTACCCGCGTGTCGCCGGCCAGGCCACCGGCGGTAGTCTACGGGTCATCGCGCGCGCGATGCGGGAAACGCTGGAACTCTGGTGGCGCATGCGCGACTATCGCCCGCCGGTTCAGGACGCCGAGCCGCGCGACTCGCTGCGGCCGGGCGAAATCGCCGCGTTTGGGTTGCTGGCCGCGGGTGCGGCAACTGCGATCGCGGTCCTTGCCGCCGTCATTCGGCGGCGCCGCCGTTGAGCGAAGCCGGTCGCAGGAGCGCGGCTCAGGCTGCCGCGCGGTCGCGCTGCCGCTGGCGCAGAACGCTGGCGACCCCTGGCAGATCCGCCGCCGGAACGACCGGTCGCTGCAGCGCCGCCGTCACGTCTTCCAGCGACATGTCGTCGAGCATGACGCCGGTGCGCTGGGAAATCATACGATCGGAAATGAACAGCGGCTCCTCGTCAGTGCGCCCACGAAACGCCTCCAGCAGATCGTGCCCAGAGAGCAACCCGGACACGTTGATCTCGCTGCCCAGGTGCACGTTTTCCACGGCGACCACTTCGAGAACCGCGCCGGTATGGGCATTGAACCGGTCAACTGCTTCGCGCATCGTCGGTCCGATCAGCGTGGCGCAGGCGATCGTGCCGCGGGCGCCGGTGAAACTGCCGCGCCGGGTGCGCCGCATATAGTCGTCGAGGCGATCGAGGAAATGGCGGGTAATGCCGATGCCATCCTCGATCTGCGGGAAGCCTCCGTAGTGCGCGCTCTCCGGCGTCGGCAGCCCGGTCATCAGATAAAATTCATCGCCGAGGTAGAAAAACGGCGTGCCACGCTCGGGCAGGAATCGCTCTTGCCAGACCTCCGCCTGGCGCACGACCGCCAGCGCCTCCTCCGGCAGGTATCGGCGCACCTGAATCTGTTTGCCAGGCAGCGTCCGCATACAGGTGCGCGACAAGCGCATCTGCTTGCTTTGCAATGCTTGTCCGTGATGCGACAAGCCAACCGGCACCCCGGCGATCGACCCCA
>JADLCW010000186.1 GCA_020847015.1 Thermomicrobiales bacterium
CGGCGACCCGCAGCGCGGCGACCGCGCGTTCGGTTTCCACCGCGTGGGTGCGGCGCTCTTCTCCCAACCCGGTCAGTTCGGCATCCAGCGCGCGCACCCGCCGCTCCAGATCGACCAGTTCCACCGTGATGGCGTTCGCATCGGCATCGAGCGTCGCCAGCCGCGCCGACGTCGCGTCCGCCTCGCGCCGCGCACCGGCCAACCACCCGACCAGGCGATCCTGCTGGCGGGTGCGCTCGGCACCGGCGGCGACCGCCGCCGCGCGTTGCGCTTCGATCGCGCGGCGCTCGACCGCCAGTCGGCTTCCGGTTGCGTCCGCCGCGGTTTTGGCGTCCCGAGCGCGAATCAGCTTCGCCCGCAGCGCCTCGACCTGGGTCGGCAGTTCGCGCAATTCGCGCTCCCGCCCCAGCATGCCGCTTTCGCGTACGGCTGCGCCGCCGGTAACGGACCCGCCAGAGCGTGCGATCTCGCCGCCCAGGGTGACGGTGCTCCAGCCGCCGGCCAGCAGCGGCAGCACCGCTCGCGCCGCCGGCAGATCGTCCACCACCAGCGTCCGTCCCAATAGGGCGTCCACCACGACGCGTCGGTCGGCGTCGCAGCGCACCAGATCGGCGGCGACGCCGCGAACCCCGGGGATCGCCAGCGCCCGCTCCGGGACAGCACGCCGGGCGGTCGTGACCGTCTCCAGCGGCTGGAACGTAGCGCGCCCCGCGCCGCCGCGTTTGAGATAGGCGATCGCTGCTTCGGCATCGCGCCAGCGGCGCACGATAATATCTTGCAGATGACTGCCCAACGCGACTTCGATCGCGGTGTCCAGGTCGGCTGGCGCCGCGATCGACTCCGCGACTGTGCCCAGCACACCAGAGAGCGCGCCCGTGGCTGCCGCCGCCAATGTGGCGCGCACACCGGCATGCAACCCGGCGCCGGATTCATGCAAGCGGCGCAGCGCCGTCAGGCGAGCGGTCGCTTCGTGCAGCGCGCGTTCGGCGGCAGCGGCCCGATCGGCTGTTGCGGCGAGATCGGCGGCGGTTCGCCGCTCAGTCTCGGTCAGATCGGCCAGCGCGCGATCCAGCGTGGCGAGTCGGGCGATCTCGTCGCTGGCGGCAGTTTCGGCAGCCGCGACATCGGTCTCCAACGCAGCGACGCGCTCGGCGCGCTCGGTCTCGGCCGCGCGCAACCGCTCCCGTTCCGCCGCGCCGCCCTCCCGTTTCTGGGTCAGCACCGCATTGCGCTGGGAGACAGCGGCGCGATCGCGCTCGATGGCGGCGCGCCGGCGGTCGCGTTCACCCACGGCTCGCTCCAGGCGAGCGCGCTCCGCGCGAGCGGCGGCGACGGCCTTGGTCAGTTCGGTCGAGCGCTCCCCGGTCGCTGCCAACTCGGCGGCCAGCGTCGCCAGCTCGCAGGCCAGTCCATCCAGATCGGCGGCGACAGCGGCGGCCTGCTCGTCCAACCCCTGCTGCGTGTCGGCCATGTCCTGGCGGCGACGGTCGAGCGCGGCGGCACGCTCGCAGGCCAGATCGCGCTCGTGACGACGCCGGCGGCTCCGCTCGTCCAGATCGCGGCGAGTCGTTTCGTGCCGCTCCAGTGCGACACGCGCCGTTTCGGCGTCGGTCCGGGCGTCGGCTCCGGTCTGGATCGTCTGCTGCACCGCGTCATGAACGGCCGCGGCATCGTGCGCGGCGACGGCCTCCTGGGTACGAGCCGTATCCAGCGCGGCAAGCGCCGTCCGCAGCAACCCGGCCAGGTGGCCGCGCTGCAGCGTTTGCAGTTCGGTGCGGGCATCGCGGTAGTCGGCCGCCTGCCGGGCCGCTCGCCGCAGCAAGGCCAGTCGCGGTTCCAGCTCGGTCAGCAGATCGTCCACGCGCGCGCTGTTGGATTCGGTTTCGGTCAGGTTGCGTCCCGCCTCGGCGACCCGCAGGCGCAACCCGGCCAGGTCCGCCGCGTGCTCGAACAGCGCGCGGCGCTCCTCCGGCCGCTGACTCAGCGCGGCATCCACCAATCCCTGTCCGACCACGACGTGGCTGTGACCCAACCCGGCGGCAAGATGGGCCACATCCTTCAGACGAACCCGCTTGCCATTGATCAAATAGTGATTTTCGCCGCCCCGAAACGCGCGACGAGTGACAGTGACCTCGGCGAAGTCGATCGGCAGCCAGCCATCGGCATTGTCGAAGGTGAGCGACGCCTCGGCCATGCTGGCCGGCGCGCGGCCCTGACCGCCGGCGAAGATGACATCGTCCGAGCGCCTGGCCCGCAGCGCTCCGACGCCTTGCTCGCCCAGCACCCAGCGCACCGCATCGGCCACATTGGACTTGCCGCTGCCGTTCGGTCCCACTACGGCGGTGATGCCTGGTTCGAAGCGGAACGATGTCCGGTTGGCGAAGCTTTTGAAGCCGTGCGCCTCCAGCCGCGTCAGTCGCGGCGGACGGATGGGGACGATGAGCGCGGGCTGCTCCAGGGTTTCGACCATCGCCTCCGACCGGACCGTGCGTGCGAACGAACGCAGCGACCGGCAGACGCCTCGCGCCGCTTTCGGGCCGCTCGGCTATCCGGCTCCGGGACGTTGTACCATCGTCCCGCCGGGCGGCACAACGCGTCCCCGGTTCGTCAGGTGATGAAGGGCGAGCGGGTGACCGAGGCGAGCGAGGCGAACGCGGGCGAGCGGGCGACGCGCACCGCCGGCCCGCGCTTCGGGCTTTCCAGCGGCGCGCTCTACCCGCTCCCCACCGAGGCGGTTCCGGATCTGGCGGCGCGGCACGGCTACGCCGATCTGGAGATCATGTTGCAAACCGCCGGCGAGTATGCCCCGGTCTTCCTGCGCGATCTTGCCGGGCGGTGCGCCGCCGCGGGCTGCCAAATCCACGCGGTGCATCTCTGGCAGGAGCTGCACCCGCTGCTGTCGCCCTATCGACGGCGAGCGGAAGAAGGGCGCGTCTTCTTTGATATGGCGATCGACGGAGCGGCCCGGTTGGGCGCCCGCACGATCGTGTGGCACGGGCCGCGCCATGCCGAGACGCGCGCGTCCGGCGGCTGGGAGCGCTGGCTGGAGAGCGTCGCCGAGCGCGCGCGCGCGTGCGCCGCCGCCGGGTTGACCCTGGGCATCGAAAATGTCTCCTGGTGCGCGCTGGCGACGACCCGCGAGGTGGCGCGCTTCGCCGACTGGCTGCACGGTCTTGCCGCGGATGAGGCTCCCGGTCTCGGCTTCGTGTTCGAACCGTTCCAGGCCGCCGAAGCGGAGCAGAACCCTTTCATGATCCTCGCCGCCATGGGCGGCCGCGTGCTCGACGTCCATCTCAGCGATCTGCGTGAAGCTGAGCCGACAGCGCGTCATTTGCCGCCGGGCGAAGGCGATCTGCCCTGGCCGGCGCTGCTGCGCGCCATAGCGGGGGTCTACCGCGGGCCGATGATGCTGGAGGGAACGGTCGGCGAATCGATCGCCCGGCTGGATCGCTCCCGCAGCTATCTGGAGCCGCTACTGGCTGAAGCCGCGCTGGAGGAGGTGGACTCCTGCGCGGGTTCTCCGCCGCCGGGAGTGCTGGAGGGCATCCGGCTATTCAACATGGGGGAGTTTTACGCCTGCCACGAAGCGATCGAGCACGAATGGCACGCCGAGCGGCGGCCCGTTCGCCGGCTCTACCAAGGCATCTTGCAGATCGGGGTGGGGTACCTGCACGCATTGCGCGGCAACCACCGGGGAGCACTGCTGCTGCTTGCCGACGGCATCGAGAAGGTTTCCGAATTCACCCCCTGCTGCCTCGGCATCGACACCGCGCGGCTCGTGCGGGCCGCGCGGGTCAGTCTGGACCGGCTGCGTTTTCTGGGACCGGAACGGCTGGCCGAGTTCGATCGGGAGACGATTCCTTCCGTCCATTTCGTCGACAAGACGGCCGGCGATGGCTGAGCATGCGGCGCCGGTCACGGTGGTGGTTCCCACCTACAACGAGCGGCCGAATCTGACGACGCTGGTCGAGCGTGTGCTGGCGCTGGGGCCGCGCTACCGGCTGCTGGTGGTCGACGATGGGTCGCCGGATGGCACCGGCGATCTGGCCGACGCGCTGGCGGCCGCCCATCCAGATCACATCGCGGTGATCCACCGCGCCCGCAAGGAGGGCATCGGGCCAGCCTATCGCGCGGGGTTCCAGCGCGCCCTGGCCGAGGGCGCGCCGCTGATCGCCCAGATGGACGCCGATCTTTCGCACGATCCAGTCGATCTGCCTCGCCTCGTCGCCGCCGCCGAAGCGGCCGATCTGGCGATCGGATCGCGCTACGCGCCCGGCGGCGCCACGGTTGGCTGGTCGCTCTGGCGACGCTGGCTGAGCGCCGCCGGTTGCCGCTATGCGCGGATGGTGTTGGGGTTGGATATCGCCGATCTGACGGGCGGCTTCAAAGTGTGGCGGCGCGAGACGCTGGCCGCTCTCGATCTGGATAGCATCGCCGCCGATGGCTACGGCTTTCAGATCGAAACGACCACTCGCGCCGTCTGGGATGGCGCCCACGCGGTGGAGGTTCCGATTTGTTTCCACGAGCGGGTGGCCGGGGCCTCCAAGCTCTCGCGCCGCATCGTCGTTGAGGCGGCGCTGCTGGTCTGGCGGTTGCGCGTGTCGGCGGCCCGAACGCGCCATCGTCCGAACTGACCTCTGGTGGATGCGCTCAACCGAGCAGCAGCGCCAGATCGGTGATGACGGCCAGCGCGCCCGCCGCCAGCAGCGCTTCCGGAGGGCGGTAGCCGCCGGCGAAACCGACCGGGATGGCTCCGGCCGCCAGCGCCTCGGTCACGTCGTATTCGGTGTCGCCAACGTAGACGACCGGTCGCTCGTGCGTTACGGCGAGGTCGCGCAGGGGAGCCGATTTCGGGTGGGCGTCGCCGATGACGAAGCGCAAATGACCGCCAATGCCGAGCGCATCGGCGTCCCGCTGCACGACGCTGACCGGCGCCGCGCTGATGACCCCGGTCGGAGCGCCGAGCGCCCAGCGAGCGCGCAGCAATTCCTCCGCCCCGGTACCGAGATGAACGGCGCCGGCGGCCATCTGGCCGTTGAGATGATCGATCGCTCCGGCGATGTCGGCCGGATTCACCCCGAGACCGCCCAGCAGCGCGGACAAGGGCAACTGGAACCGCGCCGAGAACGCGGCGGCGTCGAGCGGGGCGAGCTTGTAGGCGTGCAACGTCGCGTTGAGCGCCGCCCGCGAGCGATCGGCGTCGTTGACCGTGGTGCCGTTCCAGTCGAGCGCGATCGTGGCGGACGGGGCGATGGCGCGCAGGCGCGTGATGTCTCCCAGCATGAACCCTCTCCAAATGCGAGTCGGCGGCGCAGCATCCGGCTAAGATAACCGGGACGGACCGATCCTACCGGCAAAGGGAAACGAGATGAGCGTCATCCACCGGATCGGGCTAGCGGAGTATTTCGAGCTGGCGCGCGACGACCCGGACGGGTTCTGGGAGTTGTTCGATGGCGAACCGCGGTCCAAACCCGGCATGAGTTTCGAGCATAACGACATTGCAGTCGACCTCGGGGTGCAGTTGGCCAACCAATTGGATCGCGCCGATTTCCGGGTGCGGATCAATGCGGGCCGCGTGCGCGCTGGCGAGCGCAACGTGTTCATCCCGGATGTGTTCGTGTTCCCGACCGCGCTTGGTGATCCGCTGCGAAGGCAGCCGGGGCTGCTGGAAACCTACACTGACCCGCTGCCGCTCGTCGTGGAGATCTGGTCGCGCTCGACCGGTGGCTACGATGTGGCGACCAAGCTGCGCGTGTATCGCCAGCGCGGCGACCGCGAGATCTGGCGCATTCACCCCTATGAATGCAGGCTGACTCGCTGGGTCCGCCAGCCGGATGGCGGCTACGCTGAATCGACGCTGACCGGGGGCATCGTCGAACTGGCGGCGCTGCCGGGCGTCCGCGTGGATCTCGATACGCTGTTCGCCGGCTGAGCGCGAACAGCGGTCGCAACCCGAAGTGCGTCGCCCGACAATCTCGATGTCGGCCATGACGGGCCGCGGCAGCGCGCCACGCTGCCGGGGCAGGCGCTCCATCGCGATCGTCTGGCGCCGATCGCAGCGTGCGAAGCGCTCCCGGTTCAGCTTTCCGGCCTCCGGCGGAATTGGCGCACGGGCGGGGATACTCCGGTTGCGCGTCGCGAACGGCACGATCGCGACCCGCTCGGAGCCGGCGGCATTGCACCAGTCCACCGGGAGCATGGCGCACAGTCGAACGCTCTGCTGCTCGCGCCCGCGCTCCGGGTCGGGGTCGAACAGCCGCAGGTCACCTCGCTTCGGCGCCAGAATCATCCATCTCTCATCCCGTGGGAATGTGTCGAGGCCATCTCCCGTCGTCTCGTCGAGTTCGTGAACCTCCCGGCGGAACGCTTGCCATGCTTCGGGGCCGCGCCGGAGGCGATCGTGGGCGATGGTCGCCACCGCAAGCTTTCGGCGCTCCAGATCCTCGATCGGGCGGTCAACGGCTTCGGCATCGTTTCGCCCCGCGCCCGCGTCTCCCCCGCCAACCACGCGCATGAAGGCGGGCGGACCCGAATGACTCACGGCTCCTCTGCGTCGGCAGCGACCATGTTGGCCCCCCTCAACATCGCGTCCGGTGCGCGGATAACGCGCCGCCACAATGGTGCGGCGCAAACACGACGACTGCGCAACGCACACGACGCCGGCCGCGCCAGGAATGGCGCCACGACCGGAAGTCAGGTTTGTCGCGGTCCTCGTTCGTCGAGCCGGGTCGAGCGGACCGCCGCGATCCGAGGTCAGCCGACGCGGGGCATCACCGCACGCGACAGCAATTCCAGCGTCTCGGTGTCCACGCTGTCGAC
>JADLCW010000187.1 GCA_020847015.1 Thermomicrobiales bacterium
CCAGTTCGGGGTCGAAGGTGGCGAACAGCAACTGCTTGTAGCCCCAGAAGAGCGCCAGCGCCACCACCAGCGCCACCCCGCCCATCACCAGCAGATCCTGCGGCGTCACCCCGAGGATGTTGCCGAACAGCGCCGCCTCGAAATTGCGGGTGAAGGAGCGCGTTTTGGAAATGAGCGCGACGCCGATGGCGAACGACGCGGTGGTGACGATGCCGATGGCGGCGTCCGCCGAGATGTTGCGCTTGCGCGACGTTTGCTCGATCAGCAGCGCCGACAAAAAGCCCCATGCCCCGGCCCCGAGATAAAAATTCCACTGCAGCAGATAGCTGACCACGGCCCCGCCGAAGACGGCGTGCGACAACCCATGCCCGATGTAGCTCATCCGCCGCAGCACGATGGAGACGCCCATCAGGCCGCACAGCGCGCCGGCGATGGTCGCGGCGACGAGACCGAGGCGGAAGAATTCGTAGGAAAATGGCTCCAGGAGAAAATCCACGCAGCGCCTCCGGGCGTCAGTCAGCGGCGCGACCGGCCGTCGCCAGCGGACCGTGGTCGTGTCCCTCGGCGATGAGCACGCCGCCGGTTTCGGCATCGCGCACGACCCGCATTGGCGCGCCGAACGTGCGGCTCAGGTTGGCCGGGGTGAACACCGCTTCGGGCGACCCCTCGGCGACGACGCCGCCGTTGACGCAGACCACCCACGGCAGATGGGCGGCGACCGCGTTGAGTTCGTGGGTCGTCATCGCCACCGTGACGCCAGTCCGGTTGAGATCCAGCAGCAGATGGAGGATCTCGTCGCGGGTGCGCACATCGAGACTGGCGGTCGGTTCGTCCAGCAGCAGGATGCGCGGGGCGCCGATGAGCGCGCGGGCGAGAAACACGCGCTGCCGCTGACCGCCGGAGAGTTCGCGGATGTGGCGGTCGCCCAGTTCGCCGACGCCCAGCCGCGCCAGCACCGCCGCTACTGCCGCCCGGTCGGTCCGGCTCGGCCACGGCAGGCGACCCATGCTGCGGATGCGGCCCATGAGCACGACGTCGTTGACGGTGGCGGGAAAGGACCAGTCGACCGTCTCGGTTTGCGGCACGTAGCCGACGCCCTCCGGCGCGCGACCCGGGCGGATCTGGCGACCGGCGACCGCAACCGCGCCGGAGATGCGCGGCAGATCGCCCAGCATCGCTTTCAGCAGCGTCGTCTTGCCGGCTCCGCTCGGTCCCACGAAGCCGACGAAGCGACCAACGGGGATCGTCAGCGAGACGTCGCGCACGACATCGGCGGCGCCGTAGCCGCCGGAGAAGTCGTCGAGGTGGATGGCGATGGATTCGTCGCGCACGGGTCGCTCGCCTTGCCGCTGGTCCCGATCAGGGCAGATAGGTGTCGTAGGGTTCGATGCCGGCCAGCGCGTCGATGTTGCCGCCGAGCGCGGGGATCATCAACTCCATGTCCTTGAGCATCATGCCGAGATAGGTGTGCTCGGGAGCGCCGGGTTCGCCCGGCGGTTCGTCGTCGCGTAGCTGGTCGACGTAGTGGGCGCCGGATTCACGAGCGATCTGCTCCAGCACGTCGCTGGGGAACACCTCGGAGCCGAAGATGGCCGGCACGCGCTCGCTTCGGATCTGATCGATCAGCCGGGCCACTTCGCGCGGCGATGGTTCGGAGAAATCGGACGGCTGAGCGGCGCCGATGACGGTGATGCCGACGTGGGGGGCGAAGTAGGCCCAGGAATCGTGGTAGGTGAGCAGTTTGCGATTCTGCGCGGGGATCGTCTGGACGGCGGCGATGATGGCCGCGTCGAGCCGATCCAGCACGGCGGCGTAGCGGGCGAGATTTTCCCGGTAGTAGTCGGCGTTGGCGGGGTCGCGGCGGGCGAGCGCAGCTTCCACCAGCTCGGCATAGTTCTTGGCGTAGGGCACATTGGTCCACAGATGGGGGTTGGGGTTGCCTTGATCCTTGGGGAACGAGAAATCGAACGCCCACCGATCGGGCGAGATCGTCTGGTCGCCGAGACTGATGATCTCGGCGCCGTTTTTCAGATTCGCCTCGGCCAGCTTCAGCGTTGGCGTCTCCAGTGAAAGCCCATTGACGAAGATGAGATCGGCGGCGGACAGATATTTGGCGTCGGAAGGGGCTGGTTCGAAGGTATGGGAATCGCTGCCGTCCGGGATGATGCCGCGCAGGTGAATGCGGTCGCCGCCGATATTGCGCACGATGCTGCTGATGGGAGCGACCGTGGTGACAACATCGAGCGTGCCGTCGTCGACGAGATCGTCGGCCCAGCCGAGCGAGGACGTCGGCGCGGCGCTCGCCTGGCGGGCGTGGACGATGACGGGTCGGCCGAGCGCCGCCGCCAGCACGGCGGAACTGAACCGCCCAAGCAGAATGCGACGAGACAAATAGACCATCTTTGCCTTTCCGTCCATGATGCCGTGATGCGGCGCGCGACATGGCGCCGAATTCGAGTACGATTCATTGCAGATGCGAATTGTCGCGCCTGCGTGCGGCGGCATCCTATCGTCCGCGGCGGCGAGGGGTCAAGCAGCGGTGCGGGCGCACCCGATCGAGGGACGCGAAGGCATGAACGAACCAGTGGCTATCGGTTGCCTCGAATCGAAGGCGCTGGCCGATACGGCCCGACGCCTGCGGCAGGTTGGGCAGCGGGCGACGCCGCAGCGGCTGGCGGTGCTGGGTGTGCTGGAGCCAGGCGAACACCTCTCGGCCGACGACGTTTTCGGGCGAGTCGCCGCCAAACTGCCGGGCATCTGCCGCAGCACGGTGTACCGGACGCTGGAGGCGTTCCGTGATGCGGGGTTGGTGAGCGACACCGATCTCGGCGCAGGAGCCCGTGAATTCGAACTGCTGGACGAGCGACACCATCATCTGGTGTGCCAGCGCTGCGGGGTCCAGATCGAGCTGGACGATGCGCTGGTGGCCCCCTTGCGGGAGGCGATCGGGCGGCGCTACGGATTCGCTCCGGTGATCAACCATCTGGCGATCTTTGGCGTCTGCGCCTCTTGCCGTGTGAGCGCGGATGCGGAGGCTGGCGCGGAATGAGCGTGACGATCCGCCGGGCAACCGCGCTGACCGATGCCGAAATCGAGGCGCTGGCGGAGTTGCTCGCCGAAGTCGTCGCTGAGGGAGCTTCGCTGGGATTGCTGCCGCCGGTGGAGTTGGCGATGGCGCGCGACTATTGGCGGCGGATCGCGGTCGGCGATGGTGTGCTGCTGCTCGCCGAAATTGACGAGGCGATCGTCGGCACGGTGCAGGTGCAGCACGGCGAGAGCGAAAATGGGCGGCATCGCGGCGAGATCTGCAAGCTGTTGGTGCACCCAGGCTGCCGGCGGCGCGGCATCGGGCGGGTGTTGATGGAGCGCGCGGAAGGCGCGGCGCGAGCGGCGGGCAAAACACTGCTGGTGCTGGATGCGCGCGAGGGCGACCCTTCCAACGACTTGTACCGCTCGCTCGGCTATCTGAAGGCGGGAGCCATCCCCGATTGGTCGCGCGATGCCGACGGGGCGCCCCGCGCGACGGCATTCTTCTACAAACCGCTGATGGACGACGCCGGAACCCGCTAATCGCCGCCCAGACCCCGGCCCGTGCCGCCGGAGGTGGTTCGCGTCTTGCGTGATCCGGTCCAATGAACGCGGCGAATGCGACGGGCCTGGATCATTGCGGCGATGGGCGTCGCGATGCGGGCGCGGTCGTTGGGCGCGGGGAGGAACGGCGGTGAGCGAAGAGCGAGAGGCGCGGCGGGCGGAGCGAGCGGAGCGACAGGCGGAGCGGACGCAGCGGCGCTCGGCGCGGCAGGCGTTGCGCGAGGATCCGAAGGCACGGCAGCAGGCGGAACAGTTCGTCAACCGCTACACCAGCGGCAACCCTGCCGAGGGGTACGATCTGCACGAGGCGGCCAGCATGTTCGATCGCGTGCGCGGCGATTTGACACCGGAGGAGATGCGCCAGGCGCTGCAGGCGA
>JADLCW010000188.1 GCA_020847015.1 Thermomicrobiales bacterium
GGGATGCCCTCGGCGCGCAGTCCGGCGACCACCGCTTCCCAACCCGTCATGCGCGGCATGCGTGCGCTCCTTCTCGTGCCGCGTCGCGCAGCGCCAGGCCGCACGCCGCGAGGCTCAAAACTGGCGACGGACGGGCCGCCGACGCGGGTCGGCGGCCGCCGTCCATCGGGATGGTAAACGTTATCACACCCGCGCCCCGTGGCATCCCAAGCGGGCTGCGCCCCCCGCCCGGGCCGTGTCCTCCCGTACCGTGTCATCCTGAGCGGAGCGAAGGATCTCGCGTACGCACGCGCGCCTGCTGACGGCAGCGCGGCCGACAGCCTTCACTCCGTTCCGGACGACACCGCGACGCGCAGGCTGCCACCGCAGCGACGCGCTACCGCACCAACCGCGCGCCCGGCAGCAACGGCGCGGCCGGGATCGCCTCCCGGGAGCGCGCCGACCCGATCGCCAGCGCCATCGCCGCCGCCACCAGACACAGCGCCCCGGCCGTCACGAACGCGAGCCAATAGTCGCCGGTGACGGTGCGAATCACCCCGGCTCCGGTGGCCGCCACCGCCGCTCCAATCTGGTGCGCGGTGAACACCCAGCCGAACACGATCGGCCCGCGCTCCCGCCCGAACAGATCCGTCGTCAGCGCGATGGTCGGCGGCACGGTGGCCACCCAATCCAGCCCGTAGAACACGATGAACGCGATCATCCCGAAATTCGGCGAAGCGAAGGCCATCGGCAACACCAGCAGCGACGCCCCGCGCAACCCGTAGTAGACGAACAGCAGCTTGCGGCTGTCCATGCGGTCGGTCAGCCAGCCGGAGGCCGTCGTGCCGATGATGTCGAACACCCCGATCAGCGCCAGCATGCTCGCCGCGGCCACCTCGCCCATCCCGTGGTCGATGCCGGCCGGAATCAAATGCGTGCCGATCAACCCGCTGGTGCTCAACCCGCACACGAAAAAGGTGCCCCCCAGCAACCAGAAATCACGCCGCCCGGCGGCGAAGCGCAACCCCGCGAAGGCGTCGCCGATGGGGTTGCCAACCGCGGTCGGCGGCGGCTCGTCGGCCGTCGCGCCGTACGCAACCTCGCCCACATCGCGCGGCCAATCGCGCAGGAACACCGCCGCCAGCGGCACGACCAGCAGCGCCCCGGCCGCCGTCGCCACCGCCGCGGACCGCCACCCCGCGCTGGTCGTCAACGACGCCAGCAGCGGCAGAAACACCAGTTGCCCGGTGGCGGCCGCCGCCGTCAGCACCCCCAGCACGAGACCCCGCCGGGCGACGAACCAGCGGCTGGCCACCGTCGCCGCCAACACCGTGGCCATGAACCCGGCGCCCAACCCGACCACGACGCCCCACAGCAGAATCAACTGCCATGGTTCGCGCATCTGCGTCGTCAGCAGCGCCCCCGCCGACACCGTCAGCAGCGCCCCGACGACCACCCGCCGCAACCCGAAGCGCAGCATCAGCGCCGCGGCGAACGGTCCGGAGAAACCGTACAGCAGCAGGTTCACCGACACCGCCAGCGAGATGGTCGCCCGGGTCCAGCCGAACTCCTGCTCCAGCGGCGTCATCAGCACCCCGGGCGTGCTGCGGAACCCGGCCGCCCCCAGCAGCGTCACGAAGGTGACCGCCGCCACGATCCACGCGTAATGCACGCGGCCCCGGCCGCCCATGGTCCGCTCCCCGTTGTCCGCGCTCCGCGCCGCTCGTCCTGGTGGTGCAACGCGCGGGCCGCCCCCGTGTGATATGGGAAGCATGCCACGCCGCCCGACCCGGCATGGTGCCGCCCGACCCTGCCCGCCTGAGAGCTTCGCCACGGGGCGGGCGTGGGGCGAGACCGCGCGCAGGCTTCAGGTTATCTTCGACGCCTCGTCACCGCGATGCGTCGTGCTCCCCGGCCGGCTCCCCGGCGCCGGTTGCGCCGGGGGGCCGGTGCTACGCCAGAGGACTGAACAATAGCGAAGCGTCGCCCCATGATGACCATGCATTTCTCGCAGCCATGCAGCGGACGGTCCTTGTACGTGCGGCGTCCGCGAAGAACGGCGGAGCGCAACCCGTTTGCGCGCGTCGGTCGCGATCGCGCGCAGCATGCCTTCCACCGGCGCGCCATGCCGCCACCGAGCGACGTTGGCCAGCACCAGATAGTGATGCATGTTGACGGCGAGCGCGGTCGCAGCGCAGTGCTTCGCCAGTTCGGCCTGGGCGTAGCACACCTGTCGCATCGACGCGCCAAGTCCACCCAGCTCCCGCGGGACCGCCAGCCGCAGATAGCCGGAATCGCGCATCTCCTGAAAATTCTCGGCGGCGAATGCGTTGACCTGGTCATGGGCGGCGGCACGGGGAGCGAAACAAGGCTCCGGGTGCGCCTCAATACACTGTGGCCCAAACTGGAGTGACGTTGTTCGGTAGCGGCGATCCTGCGTGTGACAACGGTTACCGCGCACAACCCGCGACGGTCTCCGCAAACGCAGATTGCGCCTCGGTTCGCAGTCGGTCCACCTCCTCCAACAAGGTCCGTCCCCGGGAGTTATCGCCGTCAGCCATGGCAGCGAAGCCATCCTTGTAGCCGCCAAAGGTTTGGGTGGAGAGTTCGACATAGTTGGCAAAGCCC
>JADLCW010000189.1 GCA_020847015.1 Thermomicrobiales bacterium
ACACTCGCTCGCCATCGCAGATGGCGTCCACTTCGACTTCGCGCCCCAGCAGGTACTTGTCGATCAACACCGGGTGCTCCGGCGTCAGGTTCGCCGCGTTGCGGATATAGCGAGCCAAATGCTCCGAGCCGTACACCACCTCCATGGCGCGCCCGCCCAACACATAGGAGGGGCGCACCAGCACCGGGTAGCCGATCCGCCCGGCGATGGTTTCGGCGTCGGTCAGGGTGGTGACAGCCGCCCCCGGCGGCTGGGGAATACCCAGTTCGCGCAGGAATCGCTCGAATAACTTGCGATCCTCGGCGAGGTCGATCGCCGCCACGGAGCTGCCCATCACCGGCACGCCCCGCGCGTCGAGCGGCGCGGCGAGATTGATAGCCGTCTGTCCGCCGAACTGGAGAATGGCCGGCACGTCGAAGCTGCCCTCGTCGCGCGACTCGTGGCGAACGATCTCCAGTACGCTTTCAGCGTCGAGCGGTTCGAAATAGAGTCGATCAGAGGCGTCAAAGTCGGTAGAGACGGTCTCTGGATTGGAGTTGACCATGATCGAGGCGACGCCGGCTTCGTGCAGCGTGCGCGCCGCCTGCACCGCCGAGTAGTCGAACTCGATCCCCTGCCCGATCCGAATCGGCCCGGAGCCGACGACGAGCGTGCGCTCCCCGGCCAGCGGCGGAGCCTCGTCCTCTTCTTCGTAGGTCGAATAGAAGTAGGGCGTATAGGCTTCGAATTCGCCGGCGCAGGTATCCACCATCTTGTAGACGGGGAACATGCCGACCGCCTCGCGCTGCGCTGTGACGCGCCGCGCGGGCAGCCCCGCCAGCCGCGCGATGGCGGCATCGGAGAAACCGGCCCGCTTGGCGCGCCACAGCAGGTCGTCGGATAGCGGACCCGCCGCGATCGCCCGCTCCAGCACGACCAACCCTTCCATCTTGGCGAGGAACCAGCAATCGATATGACTCAGTTCGTGCAACCGATCCAGCGTCACATCTCGCCGCAAGGCGGCCATCAGAGCCCACAGCCGCAGGTCGTTCGGTCGACCGACCAACTCGAGGACTTGCTCGTCGGTCCAGTTCGCATCTTCCCACAAGAGATCGTCGGCATCGGTTTCCAGCGAGCGGACCGCTTTCTGAATGGCCCCCTCGAAGGAGCGGTCGATGGCCATCACTTCGCCGGTGGCCTTCATCTGCGTGCCGATGGTGCGTTCGGCGCGGGCAAACTTGTCGAACGGCCAGCGCGGGATCTTGGCGACCACATAATCGAGCGCCGGCTCGAAGGCGGCCGTCGTCTTGCGCGTCACCGGATTGGCGAGTTCGTCCAGCCGCCGGCCTACCGCGATGCGCGCGGCCATGCGGGCGATCGGGTAGCCGGTCGCCTTGGAGGCCAGCGCTGAGGAGCGACTCACCCGGGGGTTAACCTCGATGACCGAATAGTCCGTACTGCGCGGATCGAGCGCGAACTGCACATTGCAGCCGCCCTCGATCCCCAGTTCCGCGATGATCCGCAATGCCGAGGTGCGCAGCATTTGATATTCGTCATCGGTCAGCGTTTGCGTTGGTGCGACGACGATGCTGTCACCGGTATGGACCCCCATCGGGTCCATATTTTCCATATTGCAGATGGTGATGCAGGACCCGGCGGAATCCCGCATCACCTCGTACTCGATCTCCTTCCAGCCGACTAGCGAGCGCTCCAGCAGCACTTGCCCGATGGGGCTGGCATCGAGTCCGCCGGCGACGATGCGGTCCAGTTCGTCGAGATCGAGCGCGATGCCGCCTCCCGTGCCCCCCAATGTGTAGGCGGGGCGTACGACGAGCGGCGGCGGGACCTCGGCGGCGAAAGCACGCGCGTCCGCCAGCGAGGTGACAATTCGACTCTCGACTGCCGGTTCGCCAATGTCTTCCAGAAGCTGTTTGAAGAGCGCACGATCCTCTGCCCGACGGATAGCCGACAGCGGAGTGCCGAGCAGGCGCACCCCGTAGCGATCGAGAATGCCAAGATCGGCGACTTTCACCGCCAAGTTCAGCCCGGTCTGGCCACCGAGCGTCGGCAGCAAGCCGTCGGGCCGTTCGCGCTGGATGACTCGACGGACGACTTCCGGCGTCAGTGGTTCGATATACACGGCGTCGGCGACGTCTTCGTCGGTCATGATCGTCGCCGGATTGGAGTTGATCAGGATGGTGCGCAGCCCCTCCTCGCGGAGGGCACGGCAAGCCTGGGTGCCGGCATAGTCGAATTCGGCCGCCTGCCCGATGACGATCGGGCCGGACCCGAGCACGAGCACGCTGCGCAGCGATCGATCGCGCTCGGTCATGCCCGGCCCTCCGCTCGGTTCGCCTCGGCGATCGCGCCCAGGAATCGGTCGAACATATCGGCGTTATCCCACGGCCCGGGCGACGCCTCCGGGTGGAACTGGACGGTCATGGCTGGCCGCGTGCGATGAGCGAGCCCCTCGACCGAGCCGTCGTTGATATTTTCCAGAACGACCTCCCAATCGCCGCCGGCCGGCAGGCTATCGCGATCGACTTGATAACTGTGGTTTTGCGAGGTGATCGTCACCCGCCCGGTGCGCAGATCGCGCACCGGCTGGTTGCCGCCGCGGTGACCGAACTTGAGCTTGCGGGTGGTCGCCCCGATGGAACGGGCCAGCAACTGGTGGCCGAGGCAGATGCCAAAAAATGGCGTTCCATCCGCGACCACGCGGCGGACCAGATCCAGCCCCGTATCGAGGCGAGCCGGATCGCCGGGACCGGGCGACACCAGCACTCCGCCAGGATCCAACGCGGCGACTTGCTCGTAGGTGACCCCGAACGGCGCCACGCTGACGCGCGCCCCCCGCTCCACGAGCGATTGAATGATGTTGCGCTTGACCCCGCAGTCAATGATGACCACATGTGGTCCGTTCTCATTGCCATAGGTTTCGATTTCGGCGACCTTCACTTCGGCGACGACATCGCGGTCGCCGGGCAACCGGGCGGTCTGCGCCCGCGCGACCAGATCGGCGTCGGGCGTCTCAGCGACATCGTGCGCCAGCAGGGCGCGGATGTCGCCGACCTCGCGGATATGGCGTGTCAGCGCCCGAGTGTCGACACCGCTGATGCCAGGGATGCCGTGCCGTCGCAGATAGCCATCGATCGTGCCAAGCGATCGCGCGTGGCTCGGGTGCTGACAGTGCTCGCGCACGACCAGCCCGGCGATCCACGGCCGCCGCGATTCATCGTCCTCCGCGTTGACGCCATAGTTGCCGATCAGCGGATAGGTCATGCAGACGATTTGGCCACGGAATGACGGATCGGTGCATTCTTCCTGGAATCCCACCATCGTCGTGGTGAACACCACCTCGCCGGATGCGTTCGCCGCAGCGCCGAAACCGCGACCGCGGAACACGCGTCCATCGGCCAGCGCCAGCGCGGCGTCGGATGCCGGACGATAGCGGGCGCGCCCGGTGTACATCTCGCCGCCTATCGCCGCGCGCGCGTGCGCATCAGCCACGATATCGCTCCTCTCCCGCGACCAGGGTGTGGCGAACTCGCCCGGTCAGCGTCATGCCCAGCAGCGGCGTGTTGGCGCTCCTGGTGCGCAGGTTGTCGCCTGTTGGCGTCCACCGTTCGTTCGGGTCGAAGATCGTGACATCCGCCGGGGCGCCCGGCGCCAGCGTGCCGCCGCCGAGATTCCACAGCCGGGCCGGCGTCGCGCTCAAGGCGGCGATGGCCTCGGAGAGCGTCAGGTGGCCGGCGCGCACCAGCGCCAGCGTCAACGGCAACGCAAATTCCAGCCCGCTCAACCCGAACGCTGCCTGAGCGAACGGGGTCCCCTGTTTCTCCTGCGCGGCGTGTGGCGCATGATCGGTCGCGATCAGGTCGATCGCGCCATCCTGGAGCGCGGCCAGCAGCGCCTTCGCGTCGGCTTCCGGGCGCAGCGGCGGATTCACCTTGGTGTTGGCGTCCGCCGGCTGGCCGGGCTCCCCCGGCGGTTCGTCCACGTTCACGAGCGTGCGATCGCCGGCGACCCAGCGATCGGTCATGGTCAGATGGTGCGGCATGACCTCGGCGGTGACGCGCACGCCTGCGCGCTTGGCCGCGCGGATCAGGTCCGCTCCTCGCCCGATGGAGACGTGGCAGACATGGAGCCAACCGCCGGTCAGGCGCGCCAGCATCAAATCCCGTGCGATGATGATCTCTTCGGCCTCAGGCGGGATGCCGGGCAACCCCAGTTCTCGCGAAACGTCGCCCTCGTGCATGGCGCCGCGCGCCAGCGCCTTGTCTTCGCAGTGCACCACGATCGGCACATTCAGTTCGCGGCTGGTCTCCAGCGCCGCGCGCATGATGGCGCTGTCGGCGGTCGTGTCGCCATCGTCGGAAAACCCCACCACTCCCTGCGCCGCCAGCGCCGCGAAATTGACGGCTTCGGCTCCGCGGCGCCCCTTTGTGATGGCCGCGATCGGTCGCACCCGCACCACTGCCCGCCGCGCGATTTCCTCATTCAGACGAGCGATCGTCTCGACCGAATCGAGCGTGGGATTGGTGTTCGGCATGCAGAAGATCGTGGTGAATCCGCCCGCCGCGGCTGCCGCTGTGCCGCTCTCGATCGTTTCTTTCTCGGGGAATCCCGGTTCGCGCAGGTGAACGTGGACATCGATCAACCCGGGGGCGACGACGAGACCGGCAGCGTCGATGACCCGCGCCTGCGCTGGTGTCTCCACCGCGCCGATTGCGGCGATCCGGCCGTCGGCGATCGACAGATCGCCAATCTCATCGAGATCGTTGGCCGGGTCGATCAGGCGACCGCCGCGGACGAGAAGCGGTTCAGCAACCACAGTGCTCCCCTTTTCCGCCAGCGCGATGCGACGGGCAAAAAAAATCCGCCCTTTGGGTCCGGCGTGGACCCCGTGGCGGCACTGCGAACCGAACTTTGGTTGACAACGAGCGCTCCTGTGATGGTGGACGAATGGGTAAAACTCCGGAGATTATAGCGAAGCCGGACGTACGCGTCAATCATCATTATGTCTCGTCGATGCCGTGCACCAGTTGGGGGCGCCCATGAGTTGGCGCCTCCTTCAGGAAGGACTACCCTTTATGTGAAGGGCGCGATCGCGCGTTTTTCCGGGTCGTTCGCGTGCCTCGCGCCTACCGACCCGGTCTGCAAGGAGCACAGGTGATCGATTCCACGTCGCTGCCAATGGAGGTCGAACGACGCCAACGGTTCCGCCACCCGCACCCGACGCTCGCCACCGACCTGGTGTTGGTGCGCCATGGTCGCACCGCCGCCAACCATGCCGGAAAGTTTCAGGGGTCAATCGATCTGCCGCTCGATACGCTGGGATTGCAGCAGGCCGAGCGCGTTGCCGAGCGTGTCGCCCGCGAGTTTCCCGGCGAACGCCTGCTGACCAGCCCCCTGCTGCGCGCCCGCCAGACCGCCGACGCCATCGCGGCGCGAACCGGGTTGGAGCCGGATCTGGTTCCAAATCTGCGCGAAATGAACTTCGGCTCCTTCGAGGGCAAGTCGTTCCGTGAGATCGCACAGATCGATCCCGGCTTCGTCGCGCGTCTCGCTGACTACTCCGACGACGACCTCCGCTGGCCAGGCGGCGAGCGGCGCGGTGGTTTCACCAAGCGCATCTGGAATGCCTTTGAGGAGGTTGTCGCCGCTCACCCCGGAAAGCACGTCACGGTGGTCGCCCATGGTGGGGTTATTGGCGCCTTCATGGCCATGCTGCGCGGCGCTTCGCCAAACGACCCCGCCATCTATGGGCTCGCCAACTGCAGCATCACCCATCTCCGGGTGCTGGCTTCCCACACCGAGGTGCGCCGCTTCAACGACACCGATCATCTCCTCGACACGATCGATCGGCCGGCAACCGAGGAACTGGTGTGAAGCTGACCGTATTGGGTGGCGCGGCGGCCGGCGGCAACCCCGGCCAGGGTTGCTCCGGGTACCTTGTGGAATCCGACGATGCCGCAATCGTGCTGGATCTCGGCCCCGGCACACTGCCGCAACTTCGCCTGCACACGCGCCTCGACGACCTCGCCGCCATCGTCGTCTCTCACCTCCATCTGGATCATGTGCTCGATCTGCTGGCGCTGCGCTACGCGCTGGCCTACAACCCGGAGCGCTCCGGCCGCCGGATGCCGTTGTGGCTACCGCCGGGCGGTCTCGCTTTTCTCGATCGTTTGGCCACGGCGTTGCAGGAGGATGGAGCGCCTGTTGCCGCCTATTTCGATGTCTTCGATGCGCATGAGTACGAACCCGATGCGCCGTTGGCGATCGGGCCATTCACGCTGCGATTCCACCCGACCATCCATTGGGTTCCTTGTTGGGCAATACGAGTCAGCGACGACGCCGGGCGCGGCGATCTGGTTTACACGGCCGACACCGGTCCCGGCGCCGACCTTGCGCCGTTTGCGGCAGACGCGGCGGTGCTGGTCGCCGAGGGGACGGAAGGCAATGGACCCGTGGGCGAAGCCGCGCTGCGCGGGCACTTGACACCCGAGGAGGCTGCGATGCTGGCCATTCGCGCCGCGGCCCGCTCGCTGGTGCTGACGCATTTGTGGGCCGAGCACGATCCCGATCGTTGCGGCCGGCGGGCCTCGTCCATCTATCCCGGGCCGGTGACCGTGGCGGCGCCGGGGCTTGCCGTCATGTGGTAGCGGGCATGCCTTCGGTAGTCGTTGTCCACCTCCATCCCCGGTGCTACACTCGCGCGGAGACGCTTGACCCGCCGCTTCGTCGCGGCGCGCGTCCCCCCCGATGGGCGACGACATGACCAACCTGCTTCCGCCAATCCAGCCGCGAGTCGCGCTGGCGACGCACTTGCTG
>JADLCW010000190.1 GCA_020847015.1 Thermomicrobiales bacterium
GCGACCGGACCGCCGCCGATCGACACCGCCAGCGCCACGAGCGCGACGAACGGGCGAAGCGCCTGCGCACTCATCTCGCGCTCATCCTTCCCGGGGCGGCATCAGTCGCCGTCCCACTCCTGCAGCAAGTCGTCCACACCAGCCAACCATACCGAGTCGGCGTCGCTCTGCGAACCGGGCGCGGCGGCAAGCGACGATGCGGCGAGCAACGACGCCGGCGAACGATCGCGGCCGGCGACGAGCGCGGCGTCGTACCCAGCACCGAGCGCGGCGTGCAACGCGGCGCGGGCGGCCGTCAGGGGCTGGCGCAGTTCCGGCGGCTCCGGCATGCCCATCTCGTCCCACATCCCATCAGCCGCGCCCAGCATCGCCGCCGCCAGCGGCGGATCGGCGTCGGCGGTTGCCGCGGCCAGCCCCGCCAGCGCTGCCGCCGCGCCCGCCTGTTCGCCGGTTTCCAGGTTGCGGCGCAGCGCATCGCGCAGCAAGTCGGCGGCGCGGGTCCGCTCGCCGCGCGCCAGTGCGACCAGCCCGAGGTTGCCCAATGCGCGACCGACGCCGCTCCGATCGTCGATCTCCTCGAACAATGCCAGCGCCCGCTCATGCCGGTCGGCCGCCTCCGCCAGATCGTCGCGCGCCGCGGCCAGCAAGCCGAGTCCGGTCAGCGCCAGACCTTCTCCCTGCCGATCGCCGAGGACCCGGAATGCGCGCAAGCACTCCTCGCCCCAGACCCCGGCGCGCTCGCCGTGCTCCGGAAAGGGAGCGAGCAGCAACAGCAGGTTCAGCAGCGTATCGGCGGTCGCGCTGCGGTCACCCATCTCCCGCGCCACGGCGAGACTCTCGCGATAGCGCTCCAGCGCCAGCCGCGTGTCGCCCCGGTAATGCGCCAGCGCGCCGAGGTTGGCGAGCGCGTCGCCGGCTCGCCGCCGGTCGCCCAGCGTGCGGGCCAGCGCCAGACTTTCGGTGAAGCGCGTTTCGGCTCCGGCCAAATCGCCGCGCTCCAGCGCCGCCGTGCCCAGGTTGTTGAGCAGCGCTGCTTCCCTGCCCCGGTCGCCGATGGCGCGTACGGGTTCCAGCGCCGCTCGCCAGTGTCGTTCCGCCGTGGCGAGATCGCCCTGCTCGCGAGCCAGCGCTCCGGCGCCGAGCAAGGCATCGGCGCGCGCCGGCGGATCGTCGACCTCGCAGCGCAGCGCCTCATCCAGCCAGCGCCGCCCCTTGGTGAAGTGGCCGCGCACTCGCCAGAACCGCCACAGCGCACCGGCCAGGGGCAACACGATGGCGTCATCGTCCGCGGCGGCCCACCCCAGCGCGGCGCGCAGGTTGTCGTGCTCTCGCTCGAGGCGGATCAGCCAGCGCTCCTGCTCCGGTCCGTGATGGGCGGCGTCGGCTTCCCGCGCCAGCGCGAGACACCACTCGGCATGGCGGCGGCGAACACCCGCGGCTTCGCCGGAGCGCTCCAGCCGCTCCAGCGCGAAGGCGCGGATCGACTCCAGCATCGACCAGCGAGACACCCCATCGATCGTCTCGCGGCGAATCAAACTGGCGTCAAGCAGCGCCGCCAATCCTGTGGCGATCTCGTCCGGATCGGCGACGACCGCTCGCCCCGCCTCGGTTGCCCAGCCGCCGGCGAAAATGGCTGCCTGCCGCATCAATCGCTGCGGCGACTCGGTCAGCCGGTCGTAACTCCAGGCGATGGTCGTCTCCAGCGCGCGCTGATGGGTGAGCCGCGCCGGGTCGCCATCGGCGGGCAGCGCGAATCGGCGATCGAGTCCGGCCAGCAACTCGGCAACGGTCGCATAGCGCAGCGCCGCCGCCGCCAACTCGAGCGCCAGCGGCAACCCGTCGAGGCGGCGGCAGAGGGTGGCGATGGCCGCCAGATCGCCCGCGCAGGGGTCGAAACCAGGCAGGCGCGCTCGCGCTCGCTCCAGAAAGAGGCGAACCGCCGGAACCTCGACCACCCGCTCCGCATCGGCGTCGCGCGCCGGCAGCACCAATGGCGTCACGTCCAGCAACTGTTCGGCCGCGATCCGCAGCGGTATGCGGCTCGTGGCGATGATTCGCAGGTCCGGACACGCCGCCAGCAGCGCCGCCAGGCGCGGCGCGCAGCCGCTGAGCTGCTCCAGATTGTCCAGCGCCAGCAGCATCCGCTGCGTGCCGATGCGCTCCGCCAGCGCCGCGTCGAGATCCGTTCCGCCCGGGTCGCGCACTCCCAGCGTGCTCGCGATAGTCGGCAACACCAGCGCCGGGTCCGTCATCTGGCCGAGTTCGATCGAGAAGACGCCGTCCGGAAACCCGTCCAGCAGATCGGCCGCGGCTTGCAGCGCCAGCCGTGTCTTGCCCACGCCGCCCGGGCCGGTCAGCGTCAGCAGACGCCGCCGCTCGTCGGCGAGCAGCCCGGCGATGGCGGCCAACTCGCGCTCGCGCCCGATGATGACGTTGGGCTGGCTCGGCAGATTGGTCGGGAATCCCTCGAGCGTTTTCAGGGGCGGAAATCGGTGCGGCAAGCCGGCCACGGTCGCCTGGCTGATGACGTCCGATTCCAGCAGATCGCGCAGCCGATGGCGTCCCAGGTCGGTCGGCGTCACCCCCTCCGGCAACCGGTCGCCGATCGCTCCGCGCGCCGCCGTCGAAAGCAGGATCTGGCCGCCGTGCCCGGCTGCCAGCAGCCGCGCCAGCCGGTTCAGGCACGGCGCCTGGTGGTAATCGCCGGTGACGGTCGGGACCGCTTCCCCGATATGAATGGCCATGCGAACGCGCAGGGGGCCGGTTTCCGCCCAACTCGCGGCGGCGAGCGCGCGTTGGGCGGCGACGGCGGCCGCCAAGGCTCCGGAGGCGCTGGGAAAAGCAGCCTGCACGGCATCGCCAATATGCTTGAAGAGCACGCCGCCCTCGGCGGCGATGGCGGCGGCCAGCGTGGCGTCGTGGCGGGCCACGGCGGCGCGCATCGCCCGCGCGTTCCGCTCCCAGAGGCGGGTGCTGCCCTCGATGTCGGTGAACAGGAAGGCGACGATGCCTTCCGGCCGCTCGCTCATGCCGCCCTCGCCGGGCGACGATCCGCCGCGCCCGGCGGAGGGAGTATGCCATTGCGAAGCCAAGGCGAACGCGGGTCTGCCGACGTCCGCCTCGGCCGCGCCGATGCTACCAATGCACCTCGACCCGGGTGCCCACCGTCACGAATCCAAACACCCGATCGGCGGCATCCATCGGCAAGGCCACGCAGCCTCCGGTCGGACCGTCGCCGCCCGGGATCTGCCAGCCGTTTTGATCCAGCGTGAAGGAGTGGAACCCGTTGAACCGATCGGGGTCGAACCCGACCCAATCGTCCACCCACGCCCCGGCGTAGGGGGTGTAGCTGAGTCCGTCGATTTTTTCGTAGACGAAGTAAGTGCCAATGGCGGTGGCGTAAAACCCGTCGGCGGACGCGTCGGAACCCATCGCCGCCCAGTAGCTCGCCACTGGCGCGCCTCCGTCATAGAGGGTCACGGTTTGGCTGGAGCGATCCACATCGACCCAGCGATCCCCGCCCGATGGCGTCTCGACCGGTGTTTCGGCCGCCGGCGCGGCGGTCGCTTCCGTCCACTCGGCCGGCGCCGGCCCTTCGCCGGTCGCGAGCGCTCCCCCGACCACCCATCCCTGGATGGAGCCGTTGCCGACTCGCATCCAACCCTCGGCGTTGGGTCCGTCGACGATCTCGACGATCTCGCCGCGATCCAGCACGCCAACCACATCGGCCCATTCCCCGGGTTCGGCGCGCACATTGAGACTCTGGGCGGTCACTTCGCCCGTCCATTCGGCTCCGGCTCCCGCCGCCGCCATGCCCGCCAGCGCCAGCGTCATCCCCAGCGTAGCCAGCATTCTCCACCAGCGACCGCTCCAGCGATCGGTCGCCGTTCCCTGCCGCGTCCGCATGCGTCCCTCCCGGCGCGTGCGCGGCGCGCGGCTCCCCAGCCGCGGAGGAAACCACCCCGAGCGCCCTCGTCGACCCGCGCAACGGGCTGCGACGACGACGCCGCGGCGGCGGCGCCATGCGATTGGCGCGGCGCCGGCAGCGACCCAACCGCGCCGCCGCAAGGCAGCGGGGCGACGGGACGCCCGGCGCGCGTCATAGCGTCGAATCGACGATCGGGGGCGGTCGGAGACCCATCCTTCTCCGCAACTCGCCCCGCGAAGCCGAACTCGGGGCAAACGCCCCGATCTCACCTGCTCGGCGCCCGGCCGTCGCGCCCGCCTCCCTCCCGGCGGGCGCACGAACCCGGTTGTCTCCCTCTACGGCCGGCTCCGGAAATTGGATGCGGCGGCGAGGCGCCCAAAGGTCCCGGTTCGGGCGGCGCTTCAGCGCTCCTCGGGCGGGCGCAGCGAGCGAAACATGACCAGCAGCAACACGTCGTAGACGCCCTTGATCGTCCCGGCGATGACCAGCGGCCATCCAAAAGCGGACAACCCCAGCAACCACCCGGACAGCAGCGGGCTGGCGGCGGCGGCGAGACTCTTCGGCACCGCCGTCACACTGGCCGCCGCCGGTCGCTCCTCGGGCGTCACCACCGCCATCACATAGGAGTTGCGCACCGGCACATCCATCTGGGAAAGCGCGCTGCGCAGCAGCAGGCAGGCCACCGCCAACTGCACGTTCGGCATGAAGGGGGTCAGGATCAGGAAGGCGTTGGCTGGCAGATGGGTGAACACGGCAGTTTGCAGCAGCCCGATCCGCCGCGCGATGCGCGCCGCCGCCAGCGCCGAGAAGGCGGAGAGCGTGCCAGTCCAGAAGAAGATGGCTCCCGCCGTGGCCGCCGACAAGCCGAAGCGAGTGAACAACCACAACGCCAGCAACGACTGCACCACGAACCCGCTGCCGAACGAATCGAGACTGAACAGCGCGGCCAGCTTGTAGATGGCTCCGCGCGAGGGACCGAGCGGGACGTGCGGCCGCTCCGTCGCCTCGATCGCCGGCGACAATCCGCGGTACAGCAGCAGCGCCACGACCCCGAGCAGGGCGTACAGCAGGAACATGCCGTCGATCGCCGCCGCCACCGACAACCCCGTCGCATCCGCGACCAGATCGGGCAGCCCGGCCGCGAGCGCGCCCAGCGCCGCCAGTTGCGCTCCGATCAGGCTGTAGCGGGCGAACAGCGCCGTCCGCTGCCCGTCGACGACGGTCTGCGGCAACAACGCCTGCTCGGTCGGCAAGAACACGCTGACATCGCCCGAGGAGGGATTGATGGTGCCGACCACGGCGACCGCGAAGATGGGCCAGAAATCGCGCAGCAGCGCGAAGCCGATCCCGGTCAGCGCCATCAGCAGCGAGACGCGGATCAGCAGCGCGCGCCGCGGAAAGCGATGCGCCAGCAATCCGACCGCCAATGTCAGCGCGCCGGACCCGAGCAGGGTCGCGGTGGCGATCGCGCCGATTTGCTGGTTGCTGAACCCGAGGCCGCGCAGATGCAGCGGCAGCAGCACGCTGACGAACCCGTCGCCGAAGGCGCGCGCGCCGCGCGCCCGCAGCAGCACCCCGGCGTCGGCGGTGGCCTGCGGCGGCAGCAGGCGCGGTCGCCACGCGGCGAGCTTCATCCGGCGCGGCGCCGGCGGCCGCTACTCGGCAAGGAGCGCCACCCGCGCCCCTGGTGCGATCCGCACCGGCTCCCCATGGTAGGTGGCGTAAAACCCGCGCACCCCCTGCCCGAGATCGCGCAGCGCGTCGGTCACGCGGCGATCGGGGCGCGCATCCTCCGGGTAGCGCAGCGCGTGACGGGCGAACTCCACGCACGGCTCTGCGACGATGATGTTCTCCAGCGTCGCCCAGCCGTTCTCCACCGTCTCGATCGCCACCCCGCCGGCGAGCTCTTCCGCACGCCACGCGTGCGTCGTCTCGATCAGGATGTTCTCACCGGCTTCGCCGGGCGGCAGAGCGTGGGGGAATCGATCGCGCATGGCGACGTAGTGGGAGGTGAAGCCGACCGAAACGCCGTTGCTGCCGCGATGCTTGCCGACCGGGTGACCGGCATGATGCACGTCCTCCACGCGCGTTCCATCCCCCGCCAACCCGACCACGCCGCCCGGCTCCAGCACCAGCGCCGCCATCTCCCGCAGTCCGGCTGGGTCGTAGCGCCGGAAATGCGTCCCGGCCACCTTCAGACTTTCCGCCTGCACCTGCACCCGCGCGATGCGGCCAATGGAACGAGCGGATTCGATGGAGTCAGCCACGCGATGACGCCTCCGGGCGAGTCGAGGAGCCGAGCGGTCAAGCAGACGATGCGCGGTTCGGCGCGGGCGGCGCGCCGCTCGGGATTTCGGTTTCCCAGCGTCTCCACGCAACGACGCCAACGCCGTAGCCAGCGTTCGGCTTCCGCACGTGGATTGTATGGCGGGCGCGCCCGTGCGACGAATCGTGCCGGCGGCCGACGCCGGCCGACCTCCCGGGCTGGCCGGGCTATCGCCCCCGGCGGTGGCGGCCGTCGGTCAGGCGTCGCTGTTGCGCCGGCTGTGCCGGTCCGGCATCGTAGAATGAGCGGAGCGCAAAACCCGGAGCGCGCCGCGCCGCCCCGAACGCCCCCAAGGAGGACGCCCGATGCGGTTCCATCCGATCGCCGTCGTTGCCATCGCCGGTCTGCTGCTCGGCGGTTCCGCCGCCGCCCAGACGCCCCCGCCAAGCGGCGGCGACTCGGCCTATGCCGATCTCGTGCGCGGCGCCCCCGGGCTGGTCGCCTACTGGCGGTTCGATGAGACCAGCGGGACTACCGCGCACGATGCGGTGGCTGGCGGACCGGAGGGAACCTACGCTCCGGCCACCGGTCTCGGCGCGCCCGGGTTGCTCGGCGACGATCCGAACACCGCCATCCGCCTCGACGGCTCCGGCGACGCGTTCGTCGATATGGGCGATGCGCTGGACTTCCCCGGCGCGGCTCCCTTCACGCTGGAGACGTGGATCGCCATCGACGACTTCGCGGCGGCCTACCCCCGGGTCATCCAGAAGGAGGGCGTGGACGACCGCGACCGGCGGCAGGGCTATCTGATCTATCTGAACAAGGAGACCGGCCGGCTCGGATTCGAGCGCTGGGAAGATGGCCACCCCGACGTGGTCACCACCCCGGATCCGGCGCCCACCGGCGAGCCGGTTCATATCGTGGCCGTCTACGACGGAACCGCGATGCGTCTCTACGTGAATGGCGCCGAGGTGTCGCAGGCGCCGGCCGAGCGGCAACTGATCGACAACTCGTTCAACTTCAGAGTCGGCGTCCGGAGCGATGGCGACAGCCCCTTCTCCGGCATCGTGGACGAGGTCGCCATCTACGACCAGGCGCTCGATGCCGAGACGATCGCCGCCCACTACGACGCGGGCAAGGGCGGCTCGGCGCAATTCGACGCCCCGGTGACTCCTGCCGGCTCGGCGGCAGCGCCGGCGGTCGCGGCCACCCCGGCGGCCGCGCTGGCGACCCCGGCGGCCCCGGCTCCGACCCAACCGGCAGTGTCCCGCGCCGTGACCACCGCAACCGAAGCGCCCGCCGCAGCGGCGACCGAAGCGCCGGCGGCGACGCAGGCAGTGCGGGTCATCACCGTCGCCGAACCGACTGCGGCTCCAATCGTCGAGGAGGTTCCCGCCGCCGAACCGACCGCGGCGCCGGCCGTCGAAGAGGAGCCCGCGACCGAGCCGACCGCGGCTCCGACCGTCGCCACGGCGACCACCACCGACGAGCTGAATCTGCGCGCCGGCCCCACCACCGACACGGTCATCCTCAACGAAATCCCGGCCGGCACGGAAATCGAGCTGACCGGCAAGGTGGTCGATGGCTTCGTTTCGGTGATCTACGAAGGGCGCGCCGGCTGGGTCGCCAGCGATTTTCTCGACTTCGGAGCCGCCGGTCCGCCGGCGTCCGAGCCGTAGCTCTTGCGGCTATTGGTAGCTGGTGCGGCGCAGGCGCTTGAGCTGCTCGACGATGCGCCGCACCTCCTGCGCCGAGTCGCGGTTGATCACCAGCAGCGCATCGTCGGTGTCGACTACGGCGATGTTTTCCAGCCCCACGAGCGCGATCAGCCGCCCTGTTTCCGACCAGACCACGCTGTTGCGGGTGTCGGCCTGCACCAGATCGCCGCGCACCGCATTGCCGAACGGGTCGCGCTCGATCAGTTCGCCCAACCCGTTCCAGTCGCCGACATCCGACCAGCCAAAATCGGCCGGCACGACCGCGATCCGCTCCGATCGCTCCATCACGCCCTGATCGATGGTCGTTTCGCCAAGTTCCGCCCAGACCGCGGCGGCGGTCTGATCCTGCTCCGGCGCGCCCCAGGCGCTGGCGATGCGCTCGATGCCCGCCGCCAGCGCCGGTTGCAATCGACGCAACTCGGCCAGCAACACATCCGCTCGCCAGACGAACATGCTGGCGTTCCACAGATGATCGCCGCCGGCGACGTAGGCTTCGGCCCGCGCATGATCCGGTTTTTCGACGAACCCGGCCGCCCGGTAGGCGACCCCGGCGGCAGCGCGGACGACCGCTTCGTCGGTGCGCTCGATATAGCCGTACCCGGTTTCGGGGCGGGTGGGCGTCAACCCGATCGTCGCCAGCCAGCCCTCGCGCGCCGCCGCGATCGCCGTGCACACGGCGCCCACGAACGCATCGTCGTCGGTCAC
>JADLCW010000191.1 GCA_020847015.1 Thermomicrobiales bacterium
AACGCGGCGGCGACCCGGCGACGGCAGCGCGTGGAGCGCGGACAACAGGAGTTGATCCCGGCATGAGTGAGCGAGACGACGCGGCGGTGACGCTGCGGCTGACGGCGGACGAGCGGCAGGTGGTGCGCGAGGCGCTACTGCGCCGGGCGCACCGTCTGCGGCGGTTGGAGCGGTCGTGTCTGCGGCTGAGCGACCGGGGAGCGGCGGCGGAGCAACTGCGCGATGTCCGCCGGGTGCTGGCGCTGGTCACGGAGGATGGGGATGCGTGAGGAGCAGAAGCGCGCCCTTGCGAAAGTCATCGTGTGGTTGATGGCCGAACGCGCGGCGGCCCTCGCACATATGGCGATAGCAGGAGTGCATCCAATGAGCCGGCTTGTTGACGAGTGGCGGGTACTGCGAGGCGAGGCGGACCGGGCGCGAAAGGCAATGACGCCGGCAGACATTGAGGCGGTGACGGCGATGTTGGAGGTAATGGGTGATGCGTGAGGCGGTATTGCTCAAGGTGGCTGTGCCGTGGATTCCGCCGGTCCGCATGAGCCCCAATCGGCGAACGTCAGACCGGACGATTCGCCGGGATATCGCAACGGCGCGTGACGTCACGGAGATGGCGATCGTCAACCAGTTGCGGGGGGCAGGAGGTGATACCTACGCCGGGCCGGTGCATTTCACGTTCATCTTCTGCTGGCCGCCGGGCCGGAAACGGTGGGATGACTCGAATCTCTCCGGGGCTCCGGTCAAGGGCATCATTGACGCATTCGAGCGCAAAGGCATCATTGTGAACGATCGGCAAGCGGACGCCCCCACGATTCGGCAGAGTCATGACGATGGACAGGGGTACGTCTACGTGGAGCTCACGACGCGGGCGGCGGCACAGGAGGCGGCCTAGGATGCGCACAGGCGACATCAGCGCGACGAACGGGTCAAAAACGTGGAATGAGACCTTGCAGGGTGATTCGGCGCGTCTCAGGCCGTCTGAGCGCGTCACGCCAACGCCGGGGAGGATGCTGCCGTGGCGGGAGACGATCTGCGCGAGTTGCGGGTGCCCATTCGAGCAGGCGGCGTGGCGAGCGCGGCGGTTGTGCCGAGATTGCAACCCGAAGGGGTGGAGGTAACCGAATGAGTGCGATGACATCCTCAAGCACGATCAATTTGACGGACGGGACGCGGTACAAAGTCAGGACGCGGGATGAGCTGGCGATCGTAGCTGGTCCGATTCGGATGGTGCAGTGTTTCCCTCCAGACGGCGATGGCGGGTGGTACGAGCGCGACGGGCCGACAGTTGCGTGGTTCGTACTGACGCCATACGGGTGGCTGCACAAACCGACGGGGTTGATCGACAGCGACAGCGTTCAACTCGCCCTTCGCGTGTTCGGGGTGACCGATGAGCGATGACCTGCGGGAGGGGTGGGGATGATGAGTGAGTTGCGACCGGCGAGTGAGGGATTCCCGTTTCAGTACCGGCTCAAGGATGCGGGCGAACCGGGGATTGCCTGCCCCACCTGCGGCGCGGCGATGCGCTTCGTCCACGCCAGAGGGCACGGCATCGTCGCAATGTGCTGCGGGGCTAAAGCGCCGGACGATTACGTCGGGACGCATCCGTACGTGTTCGTGACCTACGAGGGCAAGGTGCTATGAGCAACGTCCAATACAACTGCGATCATCCGCATTTTATGGTGCATGCCGACGTTAACCGATTGACGCGAGAAGGAGGCGGGCCGGCGTACGCGTTTGCCGCCGACTTTCACGTCAACTGCGCCGTCTGCGGACAGTCATTCGTCTTTCTGTGTCCGGTCGGGGGATTGCTCCCAGATCAACCGACGATCTCGGTTGATGGCACGGAGTTACGGGCACCGATGGTTCCTTCCGATCGACCAGAAATGCGGGGCGAGGTGGGATTTAGGGTGAGTGTTGCGTCGGAGCTGATGCGAGAGAAGCACTCATGAGTGATGACCTGCGGGAGCGGATCGCCCTCGCCATTGCGCGGGTGCCGGCGGGGAAGGCGGCGGATGCGGTGCTGGACGCGATCGCGGAGACGGCGGTGATCGTGGAGCGGGGGCGGTTCGAGCGGATTCGTCGCGTTGCCATTGCGGCTCGGTATCAGGCAACGATGTCGATCGACTATGAGGCCATTTCGTGGCAGTTTCCTGAGTTGACGGCAGCGGCGTTGAGCGTGGAGCCGGGCGACCTGGAGCCGCTGCCATGAGCGACCCGATCGTGACGGCCATCCTGGCGACGGCGGACCGCATCGCCGCGGACGGACGCACCCACCGGCAGCAACTCGTCGCGCTCCGCACCGCGTATGTCGAGAGCGATGCCGTCTGGCAGGATCGGCTGGGGGCGTTGGAGCGGTTGATCGCGGAGGATGAGGCGGCGGAACGCGAGGCCAGACGGGCAGCCTGGGAGCGGCGGGCGAGTGAGCGGATGGGGAGGGCGGCGGCGTGAGAACAACCTGTCGGTACTGTGGATCGACGGAGATTGAACACGGGTGGACGGTCTGGGTGTGTCGCGATTGCGGCGAAGGCGATATGTATTTGCGTGATGCCAACGAGGCACTTGGGCGACTCGTGACCCCGCTGTTTCTGTGGATCGACCGCGCGGTGATTGAGCGACTTCCGATGAGTCTGCGGACGAGGATTCGCTCGGAATGATCTCATTCGCCGTTCCACATCGTGGAAACCGCTTCCACCAGGTGACAATGTGTTGCAAACGGAGTAGACTGCGGGTAGGGCGTGACCCAGGGAGGGGCGTGTGGCGAACGGGCAGGTGTGGCGCAATCGCATCGTCGGGACGGCGGATGTCGATCCCGCCCAACTCGTGCCCTCTGACCTCAATTTCCGCCGACACCCCGGAC
>JADLCW010000192.1 GCA_020847015.1 Thermomicrobiales bacterium
CAGTTCGTCAACCGCTACACCAGCGGCAACCCTGCCGAGGGGTACGATCTGCACGAGGCGGCCAGCATGTTCGATCGCGTGCGCGGCGATTTGACACCGGAGGAGATGCGCCAGGCGCTGCAGGCGACGTTGGCGAACATGACGCCGGCGCAGCGCGCCGAGATGGCGACGCTGCTGGGCGGCGCGCACGGCGCCAGCGAGGGCGGCGCGCCGGCGATGGGGCTGCGCGCCGGTTCGCCCCCGGGCAAGGGCGGCGCCTCGGTGGGCAGCCTGGAAGATTTGCTGGGCGGGATGATCGGCGGCGCTGCCGGTAGCCAGACGAGCGCGCACGGGCGAGGCCAGGCTGCCGAGTCCTTCGGCGGATTGCTCGGCGGCGGGGGATCGGGCGGCGATCTCGGCGGGTTGCTGGGCGCGTTGCTCGGCAGCGGGGCGCCGGCCGGGCAAGGCGGCGGGAGCGACGTGTTGGGCGGGCTGCTCGGAGCACTGGGTGGTGGTCAGCCTGCAGCCCAGACGGCGCAGCCGAATCCGATGTCCGACATGCTGAAGATGGTGTTGGGCGGCATCGCCGCCTACGCGATGAAGCAGATGCTCGAGCAGCAGCGGTAGCGCCGGCGCGGGGATGCCGGTTCTCGTGGTCGTCGCAGACTCGCCCGCGGTGGCGAGCGTGGCAGATGTGACGCGCGACCCGGGCGGGGCCAACTGGGTAGGCTTGCGGCATCAGGTTGCCTGACGCGAGCGCCGCCCGAGGAGCGACGATGCCGACCTACGATTTCGAATGTCCTGAATGCGGCGCTCGTTGGGAGCGCGAGCGGCCGATGGCGGACGCCGCGGCCGGCGATCCCTGCCCGGCGTGCGGCGCGGCGGGGGAGCGCGCGTTCACCATGCCGAAGCTGCTGTTCAAAGCCGACCCGCGCGATGTGCGGCCGATTTGGCACAACCACGATGGCTACGCGCACGCGCACGCGCCGCGTCGGGGGCGGCACAAGTTGCCGAGCGAGGATCATTGACGGGCGCGGGCGCGGGCGCGGCGCCGATCGTCAACTCGATGCCGACGTGCTGATGATTGGCGGGTGCGCATCGCTACGCCGCCGCGCCGCGGACTGCGAACCAGCCGGGGCCCGGCATGGCCGATTTGCCGACGCCGTGGACCATTGCGCCGCGGGGTGATCCAGACCCTGTATGCAAGCGGCTTTTCGTGCGGCACGTGCACCCTGTGGCGGGTCGCGCGGGAACCCGCGCTGGGGCGGCGGCGCATCGTGGCGATGGACGCCCCGCGCGGCCATATGTCCGGCGTGCTGTCGGTGGTGCGGCTGCGGCGTGCCGGTCGTCGCCGGGCGGACTCCGGCGGTGTACCCGCGGGCGGGGGCGTCCGGGTGCGCGATCGGCGTCAGGCGTCCCCTCGGATGCCGTCGCGGGCGGTGGAGATCCTTCGCTGTCGCTCAGGACGGCACGGGTCGGTTCGCGCCATCCCTGCATTCTGCGACCCACGCAATGAGGCGGGTGGCGGCCGTCCCCATGCGGATCGTCCCGAGCGCCGTGAAGGATCTCGCGTTCGAATGTGCGGGCGTCCGATCGGACGCATGACGCCGATCGCAGAAATGGGGATAACGAAGATCGTGGCGGCTTCGCGGCGCGATCCGGGCGGTGAAGGGGGCTGCCAGACGCTGCGCGGCGGGCCCCGCCGCGTGGGAGGGCCATGCAAAGGTGAGGAACTCGATCCGGAGCATTCGGGATAGCGTGCGGGGTGTGGGACGCCGAGGCGAGGGCGCTGACGATCGTGTCGCGCCGCTCCCGGTCGGACGCATCGGAACCTCGCTCCATCACGCGGATTCGGCGGATGTGGCGGCGGCCGCAATGTGCCTGCCTGTGCGGAGCATCCCGCGAGGGGGCGGCTACGGAGGCGGCCGCACCACGTAGACCCGGCCCGGGAAATCTGGAGTATTCCCAGGCGGTGCAGCGATGGATAGAGGGGTGAACGCGATTCGCAGGCTCCATGGAGGAAATTCCCCGAGCGGCACAGCTCGCTTGGCCCGCAGCTCCGGGTACGCCGGATGCGAGGCGGCTGCCCGCGCTCACCCCGCGCGCGGCGGACCAGCGGCAATGCGCCGACGCAGCGTGGCGACATCGTTCGGCGGCTGCCATGGCGACTCGATCCACCACGTGCTGCCGGCTTCGGCGAATGGGCGCACCTGCGCGGCGGCCGCCGCTGGATCGTCGGCCGGGGTCGTCCCTTCGGTCACGATGTCGAAGGGGCCGGGTTCACTACGATGCGTCGCGACGTAGGCGGCCAGCGCCGCGTAGCGCTCCGGCGTCGCCTTCCCCATCATCCCGCCCGCCTCGTCCGCGAAGTTGACGATGACACCGTCGTAGCGGAGCGCGCGGGCCAGCGATTTGGGGCGCGGCCAGGCCGCCACCACCCAGATCGGTGGGCGCGGACGCTGCACCGGGGTGGGCCGGAAGGTCATCTCGCCGATCTGATAGTGCTCGCCCTGAAACGAAAACGGCTCGCCGCTCCACAGTCCGGTCAGGATCTGCAGACTCTCGTCGAGCAGAGCCGCGCGCTCCTTGCGGTCGGCGACCTCGCCGACCGGCCCGAACGTGTCGACCGCGCCGAGCCCGACCGGCACGATCAGACGGCCGTTGGAGAGGCGGTCCAGCGTCATCGTTTCCCGCGCCAGTTTCCATGGTCGGCGCCGCGAGGGCGGGGTGACGATCGCGCCGATGCGCACGCGCTCGGTGCGCATCGCCATCGCCGCCATCACCACCCATGGATCGTAGACATCGCCCGACCACTCGCCGGTCGTGTGCATGCCATCCCAGTAGAACGCTCCGTCCCAGCCGGTTGCTTCCAATTCATGGGCCAGCTCGGCCACCGTTCCGGGATCGCCTGTGGGGATGACGAAGCCGTACTTCATGCGTCTTCGGTTCTCCTGCACGTGCGTCGCAGGCAGCGCGCCGCACGGTGGTTCCTTGCGGCTCCCGTCTCGCTCGTCATGCTTCCAGAGCGGCAGCTTCTGCTCGCCTCCCCGACCGCTCGCCTCCTTGACTCGCCGCAAACCGCTCCAGCCGGAACAAGCCGATGTCGTGTCGCGTGCCGCCCTCGACGACCAGATCCGCGATGATCTCACCGACGACGGCGGCAAATTTGAATCCGTGACCGGAGCAGGGAGAGGCCACGATGACGTTGGGCGCGTCGGGCAGCGTGTCGATGATGAAATGCTCGTCCGGGGTGTTGGTGAAGATGCAGGCCCGCGCGGTCATCACCGGACCATTGGCGTCGGGGAAGTAGCGGGCGACGCCGTCTCGCAGAGCCGCCTCGTCGACCGCGTTCGGTTCCCGCTCCATCGCATCCGGATCGATGACCTCCTGCAGATGATGGTAGCGGCCGATTTTGAACCCGGGGATCGACCAGATCGGGAACCCGTAGTACTGCCCCTGCGGCGCCTCCAGATTGAACACCGGAAATCGCTCCGGAGCGAACCGG
>JADLCW010000193.1 GCA_020847015.1 Thermomicrobiales bacterium
AAACGGACCGCGAATCGCCATGCCCGAGCGGTAGTCGTACGCGGAATGCGGATCGAGATTCACCGGCGTTCCGTACACCGCGATGGTCAGCATCTTCGGGTCGGTCTGCCGCGCGGGAGCGGCGGAGGCCGGGACGCCGCGATGTAGCGGCAATGCGGCGGCGAGACCGAGCGCAGCCGCGCCTTTAATCACATCACGGCGGGTGCTGGTCGACGCGGTCGGTCGGGTCATTGTCAAACCGGAGGTCATCGCGCACTCCCTAACAAACGAACCGGGTCACACGACGGGAGGGCCATGCCCAATCCCGCTCGGCCGGCATTCTCGCACGCCGCGAACACGACTCGTCCAGTTTGAAAATGGGGGGCAGCGACTGGAAATCTATTGCGGATAACATTGATTGCGCGCAAAACGACGACGTGTGAAACGGAAGCAGGACAGGGTCAACGCGAGCAAGATTCGCGCGATTCGACCCTGGCCTGCTTCGCCTTGACGCGTCGGCTGAGTTCGGCGCCCGACCGAGGCGCGTTTACCCTGCGTTGGTTAGGTCGCCCACGGGCATCATAATGTGCTCGTAGGGGGTGCCCGGCCACATGATCCACGGACCACCCGAATTGGGGTCGGTCGAGAAAACGGTCTGGTCGAGCGGATCCGGCAGCAGCACCATGATATGCGGTCCCGAATTGACCCAGTCGTCGCCAGCCGCCGGCTCCGTGGCAAACGGGTCGGTGTTGCTGGCGTCCGAGCCGCCCTGGAGCATGTAGGCCAATCCCGGCGCGGTCTTGTTCGGCGTCGTATGGGTCATGCGCGCCTCGGCCCATCCCATCCAGACTTGATCGAGACACATCGGGTCGGGGCGCGGAGTGGCTGCAAAATCAGGCATGCAGGTCCACCCGTTGCTGCCTTGCCGCAGCACGATCGGCTTACCGGCCGCGTCCATCACGCTGTCCAGAATCGTCGCCTTGGCGGAAACGGATGATGGAGCCGCGCTCATCGCGGTCGCGATCTTTTCGTCGGTGATAGCCGCAGGGCTCATGTGGTTGGCGAGCACGCTTTCTCCCGGTCCGGTGCGAGCCAGACCGACCGTGACCATGCCGGCCCCTGCGACCGCGAAGAGCGCCATCTGCAACGTTCGCATCGGCAACATTTCGGGCTTCCTTTCACGCGTGGACGGCCGGGACGGAAGGCAGCCATCCGTCGCGAACCTACACCCGCGGTGAGCCGAATTGATCCGTAGCCATACGTATTTCTTGGAGCCTTCCGAGTTCGCGCGGGCCGGTTCATATCCCACGGAGCGGAAGCGATGTCGCGCCCAGAACAACCGGAGCGCGGCGATAGCCGCCGCTGGGCCGCTCCGACGACCAGGCGATTTGGAGTGCGAGTTTCCGAACGCTGCCGGCATCTCTTCCGCACAGGACGAGCCGGCAGTTGCCGCCCTGTCGGCCATACGCCGGAAGACGCCCGCGTTTCACAGTCTGGTTGGCGATCATTGAGAACTGTACTAACCGGATGGTATAGTTACCATCATGAGACCAAGTTTGAAACCGGCCATTCTGGATGCCGCGCTCGCTCTCGTCGAACGCTCCGGCATGACCGCTCTCACCATTGAGGAGGTCGCTCGGGAAGCTGGCGTTACCAAGGGTGGCGTTCTGTACCACTTCCCGACCAAGGATCGCCTTATCGCCGCAATGGCCGACCATGTCGTGGCGCGCTGGGAGCGAGCGCTGCTCGATCTGCTTGGCAAACCATTCGCGCAAGCGTCGGCCGCCGACCGCGTGGCGGCCTACGTCGCACTGGCGACGTGCGAAGCATCCCGGGCGCCGTTGGCGCTTTTCGTCGAATCGGTCGAGCACGACGACCTGATGACCTCGTGGCGCGCGCTCCAGACCAGGTGGCTCGGCGAAACCGAGTCCGATGCCGCCGCCCTGGATCGGATCGTCGCCCAGCTTGCCGCCGACGGATTGTGGCTGGCGCGAGCGACCGACTGCGCGCCATTCGAGCCAGAGGTGGAAGCCCGCATTATCAGCCGCATCCGTCAATTGGCTGAGACGCAGCCAGTGAGAGACCCGATATGAGCCGTTGGATGTTGCTTGGCGCCGCCATCTTCTGCGAAGTCGCCGCGACGCTCTCGCTCGCCGCGATGGACGGGTTCGCCCACCCGTGCTGGCTGCTCGTCGTCGTGCCAGGCTATCTTGCCGCGTTTGCGCTCATCTCGCGCGTGCTCGCCGAGGGCATGCCAATCGGCGTTGCCTACGGCATTTGGGCCGCGGCCGGAGTTGCCCTGACGGCGATGCTCGCGGCGGTGCTGTTTGGCGACCCTCTAACGTGGGTAATGGGTCTCGGCATCATCCTCATCATGGGCGGTGTTCTGCTGGTGGAAACCGGTTCGCACGAACACGGCGGCGCACGGCGGACGACTGGTGCGCCAGGGCGATGAGCTGGGTGTATCTGGCGCTGGCCATCGCGCTCGAAGTCGGCGGCACGCTGTCGCTGCGAGCATCGGTGGCGTCGCGCAAGCGTCGCTGGGCCGCTCTCATGGTGGTTGCCTACATCGTCGCATTTGTCGCGCTGGCGGCTGCGTTGGCTCACGGGATGGCGATTGGCGTCGCCTACGGCGTTTGGTCCGCGGTGGGCATCGTATTGACCGCGCTGCTGGGACGAGCACTATTCGGGGAACCCTTCACGCGCAAAATGGCGATCGGCATCGGGCTGATCGTCGTTGGCGTGCTGTTGGTCGAACTGGGAAGTCACGCGGCCTAGCGGCGCTGCGACGTCCTCCAAGCACGGCGACGACATGCTCCCCCGGTCGCGCGACTCCCCTGCCGCCGTGGTCGCATCGGCGCGCAAACCGCGGTTGCCCAACCCGCGGCTGCCCGTTACCATGCATTCCCGGTTCGCGCAAACGTCACCAGAAGGACCCTATCGATGTTTCTCGACCGGCTCCTGCAGACTAACCCGGTATTGGCGCTTGCCGCGACGCATCTCCACCAACGCGGCGCCGTGCGCGCCAATACCTACCTGCTCGATCTCGACGCCTTCCGCCACAACGCCGACGCCATCAAGGCGGCGGCCGACGCCCAAGGACTCACGCTCTACTTCATGAGCAAACAGTTCGCGCGCAATCCGGACGGTTGCCGTACGCTGCTCGAGGCGGGCGTGCATGCCGCGGTCGCGGTGGACATGCAGGACATGGAGGCGCTCGTCCGCAACGATATTCCGGTCGGCCACGTCGGGCATCTCGTGTCGCCCCATCGCGGCGCTGAGGATGCGGTCATCGCCGCTCGCCCCGAAGTGGTCACCCTGTTCGCGCTGGAGAGCGCCGAGCGCATCGGCTCGGCGGCTCGCCGAGCCGGCGTCGAGCAGGATGTGTTGCTGCGCGTCACCGCGCCGGGCGATCGTTTCTATCCCGGGCATGGCGGTGGTTTCCCGTTGGCCGAGATCGAGGACATTGCCCGCGCCGTCACCGCCGTCGGCGGACTGCGCGTCGTGGGCGTCACCACCTTCCCCTGCCTGCTGTTCGACCGCGCGCACGACCGGGTCGAATCGACGCCAAACTTCGCCACGCTGCGGCAAGCTGCCGATCGGCTATGCGCTGCGGGGTTCGATGTGCGACAGGTGAACGCGCCGGGGACCACCTCGGCCACCACAATGGCGATGCTCGCAGCCGGAGGCGCGACCCATGTCGAACCGGGCAACGCCTTCCACGGCACGGCTCCGCAGTGCCTGCGCGATTCTGCCTCGCCCGAAATCCCTGGCATCGTCTACGTCAGCGAGGTTTCCCACGTGGCCGGCGGCGAAGCCTTCGTCTATGCGGCTGGATATTATGTCGATAACGTCCTGGGGGACTTCCAGTTGACTGCGCTGTGCGGCCGCGACGAGCGCATCGTCGAGCGCCGCTTTGCGGTCGAAACGGCCCCGGACGGCGCGATTCACTACCACTGCATGCTGAAGATTCCCGCCGGCAGCGACGTCCGTCCCGGCGATACGGTCGTGTTCTGCTTCCGACCGCAGATCTTCGTCACGCGCGGGCGCACCCAGGCCGTGATCGGTGTCGCTGGCGGCGATCCGCGCCCGCTCGGCATTTACGATGTCGAAGCGCGGCCAGTCGAGGGCGTGGCGTGATCGCCCCGCCGGATGCGGCGCCAGCGTCCCGACATCCGGTGCTGGAAGTCATCGGTGTCACCAAGGCATTCCATGGCGTGCCGGCGCTGCGCGGTGTCGATCTGGTGCTTGAGCACGGTGAAGTGCACGGTGTTGTCGGTCAGAACGGAGCCGGCAAATCCACCCTGATGAAGATCCTGACCGGCGTCTACGCGCGAGACGCTGGCGTGATCCGGATCGACGGCCAGGAAGCGGAACTCGATTCGCCGCTGGCCGCGCGCGATCGCGGCATCGGGATGGTGTTCCAGGAATTCAGCCTGATTCCCACCCTGACCGTCGCCCAGAACGTGTTTCTCACCCGCGAGCCGCGCGCCAATCGTTTCTTTTTGGACGACGCGGCGGCCGAGCGGCGCACGAGCGAATTGCTGAACGATCTGGGGGTCACGATCGATCCGCGCACGCCCGTCGAACGGCTGCCGGTCGGCGCGCGGCAACTGGTCGAGATCGCCAAGGCGTTGGCCAAGGAGCCGCGCATTCTGATTCTCGACGAACCGACCGCCTCGCTGACGACGCGAGAAACGGAAACGCTGTTCGCTGTGATCGAGCGGTTGAAAGCGCGCGGGCTATCGCTGATCTACATCTCCCATCACTTGCAGGATCTGCTCCGCATCTCCGATCGTGTGACGGTGCTGCGCGACGGTCAGCGGGTGCTGGCCTCCTCCGTCGCTGAAACCACGTTGGCCGAGGTGATTCGGGCGATGCTTGGTTCGGCGCTGGAAACGCGCACCGCCAGAAATCGCGTCATCGACCGCACCGCGCAGCCGCTGCTCGAGGTGCGCGATCTGGTCGCGCGCGGGCACGACGCAGCGATCTCATTCGCGGTCTGGCCGGGCGAGGTGGTCGGCATCGCCGGGCTGCTCGGCAGCGGTCGCAGCGAGATTATCCGCGCCATCTACGGCATCGACCCACCGCGTCGAGGCGAGATCATCGTGCGCGGGCGCCCGGTCGCCATCCGTACGACGGCCGACGCGCTGCATCTCGGCATGGCGCTGGTGCCGGAGGATCGCCGCAGCCAAGGCTTGGTGCTGGATCACACCGTGCGCGACAACT
>JADLCW010000194.1 GCA_020847015.1 Thermomicrobiales bacterium
CCGCACGGCCGGCGCGGCTCAGGGGATGAGGGTCAACCCGATGGTCGGTTCGATGCGGAACCGCAACCGGGCGTGCGCCGCGCGCAGCGCCGCCTCGGCGGCGGCCGGACTGTCGGTGCGGGCGAAGATGAACCCCAGGTAGCTGGATCCTTCCGGCAGCGGCGTCACCGGATGATTCACCCGGGCCGTGATCTCCACCCCGGTCACCCCCGGCTCCGCGCACGCCTCGGCCACCCCCTCGACCCCGCGCAGCATGCCGCCGCGCGGAATGGGGATCATCATCACCCCGGCGCCATGATGCTCCCGCGCCGTCGCCGGCAGCGGCCACCCGACGGCATGGCGCAGGATCAATTCTTCCAGCCCGATGCCGACTCCGAATTCCAGCACGCTGGAGCACAACCCGCCGATGGAGCGTCCGGCCAGTTCGATCGGCCACACGCCGGCGGCGTTGATCCGCAATTCGGCGTGCACCGGTCCCTCGCGCAGTCCGACCGCGGCCGCCGCTTGCGCCGTGCGCGCCGCAATCTCCGCCTGCATGCCCGGTGGCAGCCGAGAGGGGGTGACGTAGATCGTCTCTTCGAAAAAAGGACCTTCCAGCGGGTCGGGTTTGTCGAAGATGGCCAGCAGCCGCAGTTTGCCGCCGGTCAGCAGCCCCTCCACGGCCACCTCGACCCCCGGCAGATACGACTCGACCAGCAGCGCCGGCTCGCCGTTCGCCCCCTCGCTCTCGATAATGCGGCGGGTGCGCTCCCAGGCGGCCACGAAGGCGTCCGCATCGTCGGCCCGGATGACGCCGCGGCTGCCGGACAACCGCAGCGGTTTGACCACGCAGGGGTAGTGTTGGTCGTCGGCGATGGCGGCGGGGTCGGCATCCAGCGGATAGCGGCGAAACGCGGGCACCGGCACCTTGGCCGCCGCCAGCCGCTGCCGCATCTCCCATTTGTCGCGGGCGGCCAGCGCCGAAGCGGGGTCATTGTGGGGCAGTCCCAGCGCGGCGCTGACCTCGACCGCCAGCAGCGTGGCTCCGTCATCGACGGCCAGCACCGCGGCGAAGGGGTGCTCGGCGTGCAGCGCCCCGATGCGGGCGATGGCCTCTTCGGGGCGCGCGAAATCGAGCGCGACCGGCAGCCCCCAGTGACTGGCCAGCGGTTCCGGCGTGTCCATGCCGTGAACCACGTCCAGCCCCAGACGCTCGGCCGCCGCGATGAAGGCCGTCGCCCGGTAGCTGGTCGGCGTGTAGAGCAGCAGCACCCGAGGCGCGGTCGCCTCGGGCGGTGCGCTCATCCCTCGCTGGGCGACGCGGACGCCGACCCGAGCGCCGCCTCGCCCAGGTCGCAGACGACCAGGGTATAGACCCCGCCGCTGCCGTCGGCGGTCACGGAGATGTTGGCGATGCGCAAATTGGGGTAGCGCGCGCCGGAGCGATCCTTGCTCAGCCAGAGATTGACGGCGTCCATCGCGCCGCTCGGGTTGGCGGCGGCGTTGGGACTGTGGAACAGGAACACGCGCGTATCGGCGGCGGGTAGATTCAGCACCTTCGCGTCACTCCTTGCGGTCGGTCGATCGATCGATCGCGGCACGCCCGGAGTATACGCCCGCGCCGCCTCGCGTCATCGGACGGCGGCGAACGCCAGCACCGCCAGCACGGCGACGATCAACGCGAAATTCAACCCGCGCGCGATGGGTCGCAACCGCTCCAGCAGACTCATCGTCTGGTTCGGTTCGAGGCGGCGCGCCACCGGCCACAGCGCCGTCAGCTGGCGGACGAACCCGAAGATGGCTCCGGAGAGCAGACCGTAGCCGACGCCGCCGGTAAGCTGCGTCGCCAGCAGCACCAACAGCGCCGTGTGGTAGACGGGGGTGTACAGCCCGCACCCCATCATCAGCCCCCACAGCGCGTAGATGGTGCGCGGCGACGCGCGCCCGCGCCAGCGGCGCGGCACCTGCCGCTGCCGACCCAGTTGGTAGGCGCGGGCGCGCAGCGCGATCGCCAGCGCCAGCAGCGCCACCCCACCCACGATCCAGAAGCGCCACCGCTCCAGCCCCAGCAGCGCTCCGATGACGCCCAGCGCGCCGCCCACCACCGCCCCGCCGAGCGCGGCCGTCAGCACGTGCACGATGCCGTAGCGAATCGCCCCGCGGGTGTCTCCTCGACCGAGGAGGCTGAGGCTGAGCCCCATGTTCACCGTTCAGGGAACGTGCGCGTTCAGCAATCCGACCAATGCGGAGAAGACAATCGCCGCCGTCACGACCATGCCCCGACCCTCCGCCGCGCCGGGAATGTGCGGCGCGCGCCTGTGCCGCCCAGCATACCCCCGCCGGCTGCCGCCGGACAGACGCGCCACGCCCTCCGGGGGTTGGGGAACTCCCGAAGGGCGTGGCGGGGACTGACGGCGCGCGATTGGGGCGCATCGCCGCCAGCCGCATCGGAGAACGCGGGGAATCGCGGCGCGGGCTAGGCGACGGTCTGCCGGGCGGCGTCCCGCTCGCGCGACAGATGGGGATTGGCGAAATGCCAGTGACGCTCCGCGTGCACCGAGGGCGGACCGATTTCCACCCACCCATGCCGCACCGCATGAAGGATGGCCCCCACGCGGTCCTCTTCTTCCAGCTTGCGCAACACCGAGGTGAAATGATTCTTGACGGTTTGTTCGGTGACGAACAGCGCCGCCGCGATCTGTTTGTTGGACAACCCCTGCGCGGCGCAGTCGAGCACCGCCAACTCGCGCGTGGAGAGCGGCAGCGGATCGATCGGCTGCGGCGCCCGCCGACCGGCGACCAGCCGCACATCCGCCCGCAAGCGCAGCGTCAGCGCCGGGCGACCGTGAGCCAGCGCCCGCAGCGATTGCTCCCCGGCCATCGCCCGGTCGAGCGCGTCCAGCAGCACCGCCGGAGCCAGATCGCGCGGCAGCATGGCGGCGGCCCCGGTTTGCAACCCCTCCAGCACCCGGGCGTCGTCGGCAAACAGCGAAACCAGCACGATCCGCACCCGCGGATCCTTGCGGCGCAGCACGCGCGCCGTTTTCAACCCCGAGATGCCCGGCAACTGGACATCCAGCACGATCAATTCGGGGGCGTGCGCATCGGCGGCTTCGATCGCCTCGTGCGCGCAGCGTGCTTCCGCCACGATGCGGTAGCGCCCGCTTGCCTCCAGCACCCGTCGCACCCCCGCTCGATAGAGCGGGTGATCGTCAACGAGCAGCACCTCCCTGCCCAGCACGGTCCCCGTCCCTCCCCCGTCGTATGAATTCCCCCACCCTGCCGATCGGCGGGACCGCACTCCCCCCGACCGGACGCTTCCATCCTAGAGGCGCGAACTCGTTTTCGCAACGGACAGTAAGGCAACTCTAGCCAAACGATAAATAATAGTTTGACACAAAGACACAACTCTATCGTTCTGCATGGGCTGGGGCGACCGCGCTGCGGGACCAGCGGCGCGCGGCGGGGCGTCACGATGGGCCGCCGCGCATCGCTGGCGCCGCGGCGGGTCGGCCGGACAGCTGTGCCGGCGGGGAAGAATCTGACTGCTCGGCACGCCGGCGAACGCGGCGCGCCGACACAGCGGCGGCTCGCACCACGCCCGTGATGCGAACCGCCCGAGCGCTGCCGGTGGTTGAAGAGCGCTAGCGCATGGCCTCCAGCGCGCGAGCGGCCAGCTCCGGTGTCGGAGCCTGCGCGTAGAACACCTCGGAGCCATCAAAGACGATCCGGGTCGCGATATCCGGCGCGGTCATGGTCAGATCGGCCGGCGCGGTGGTCGCGTAGGTTCCCCCGAATCGCTCCTGCGTGCGCGCTTGCAGCGCCCGGGCGAAGGCGCGGGCGTCGCTCTCGCTATCCCAGGCGCTGCGCAGAATCAGCACGTCCTGGTCGCCGTCGCTCCACAGCGCGAAGCGGTCGCCGTCCCAGCCAGCGGCGGCGTTGCGGGCGGGAATCGGCAAGGCGATGCCGCCGAAGGCATCCAGCCCCTGACCGGGTTGCAGATTCGCCAGCAGCAACGCCACACCCAGTTCGCCCAGCGTATCCTCGTTCACCAGCGACCAGTCGGGACCGAGCGCGGCGACCGGATCGGGCAGCGCGATCGGCGTTGGCGCGTCGTTCGCCAGATACTTCTCCGGGTGCATGATCTGCGCAGTGGACACCGGCAGCCGCGCGTAGGCGTCGTTCACCGCCTGCCAGCCGCCTTCGTCGTACAGCGCGGAGACAAATTCCTGCCCGGCAAGATAGGGGAACACCAGCGAGATGGCGATGGCGGCCGGGGCGGTGTCGAATTCGGCGGAATCGACCGGGGCGGCGAAGGCGACCGCCGCCGCCAGCGAAGGATCGGTCAACAGATAGGCGAAGCTGGCGGCGGTGGCGTCGCCCTCGAACAGCGCGGCGACGGCGAGCGCTTCATCATCGTTGGCGGTCTGCGTCGATTCCATCACATCGCCGAGATCGAGATTGGCGTCTTGCAGCGCGTGCACCACCTCGTGGGCGTAGGTGAATTCCTCCTCCGGTCCGAGCGCGCCGCCGTCGCCGATGACGAACATCTGGTCGGTGCGGGGGTCGTAGTAGCCGGCCACCTGCTCGCCGAGCAGATGTTCGTAGAGCTGGCGCAGATCGGTTCCCGGGGGGATCAACCCCAGCGCGGCGTAGGCGCGGCTTTCGGCCTCGGCATCGGCCGGCGGGTAATCCTCATCCAGCATGGCGGGGAGTCGGGCGCGCAGTTCGTCCGCGGTGATGAACGCATTGTCGATGCCCGGCAGCGGGGGCAGTTCGCGCAGCTCAGCGACCCGCTCGGCGATGGCGTCGAGTTGCGCTTCGTCCGCCAGCGCGGCGAGCGGCAGCGCCAACCCGAGCAGCGCGGCCAGCACCGGCGCGAAGCGAACGACGCGGGAGCGATGGGACATGCGGCGGCTCCTCTCCAGGCGGGGACGGTTGGACCGGCGATCCGGTCGCTCAATCATGCGTGCCCGGAGCCGGGTGGACAAGGCGGGCGGCGACGCGCCGGCGGATATGGCGCCCGCATTGCGTGCAGTGACCCGCAACGCGACGACACGCCATCGTGGCGCGACCGCGGCGCGGTGTCGTCATGGAGGATTGATGATGAGCGAACGCGATTTCGAGATCGGTCGCGATGCGGTGGCGCGCAGCGCGGGGTCCACCTCGGGCGGCGGCATCCGGAGCGAAACGGACGGCGAGTTCGGACTGGCCGACGTGGACCAACGCCTGCTGGCGGGCGATGCCGACGCCGAAGCGCCGCGCGAGGGCGCGGTCGACTCGGTGGTGGGGGAGATTCGACACGTGGCTGCCTCGGCGGCGGACACGGTGAAGGAGCGCGCCGCCACGGTCGGGGCGAAGGCGGAAGCGGCCGCCGGCAAAGGCCGGGATCAGGCGGCCGAGGGGTTGCATCACGTAGCCGACGCGCTGCGCGCCACCTCCAGTAAATCAGGCGAACCCGAGCGCGTGTCCAGCACGAAACGCGCGGTGGCGAGCCGGCTCGATGATGCGTCGCAACGACTGGAATCGACCACCGCCGGCGACATCGGGGCGGGGCTGGACGCCATGGTGCGCCGCCATCCGCAGCGGTCGCTGCTGATGGCCGCCGGGCTGGGGTTCCTGCTGGCGCGGGCGGTGCGCTGATTGGCGGGCCGGGAGCGCTCGCGGGGAGCGCGAACGCGCCGCTCTCCGGCCGAACCTGCCGCCGCCCGATCCGGTCGAGGAGAAGCCGCGCGGCTCGGTCAGATCGCTCGGGCGCAAATGGACGAATGGCTGCAGCAGACGCCGGTCGCGGCGGAAGGAACGGTGAGCCGCATGAAACAGCAGATCGGGCTGCCGGGCAGCACCGGGCAGCGGGCGCTGGCGGCGATCGGGGTTGCGTTCGTTGGCGGGTATCTGCTGGGCAGAGCGTCCGGTCGCACACGCCACGACCAGCCCGGCCCCGGCTTCACCTACCAGGCCGATTGGAACCAGGCCCACAGCCGCTCCGGCGAGCGCAGCCGGGCAGGGCTGGCCGCGGTCGCGCGAGCCACCGACCCCTCCTGACCGGGCGCTCCCCTTCGGCGTGCCGCCGCGCGCAGGACGCGGCCAAGGCAACGGCGGCCGCATCCCTGACCGGCCGGTTCCACCCGACGTGCGGGCGCACCGTCTCCGGTTTCGCCGTGCGACCGGTTCCGAGCGAGCGACCGCAGCCGCCGCGCGACACGCTAGAAGCGCTTCGCGCCGTTGACCATCACCCGCACCCCATAGAGCGAGGTCGTGCCGCAGATGTAGAGGTAGTTGCGCTTGAGCCCGCCCCATTCCAGATTGGCGACGACTTCGGGCACGTGAATTTTGCCCAGCAGCGTGCCGTCCGGGTCGTAGCAGTGGATGCCGTCGGCGGCGCTGGTCCAGAGGCGGCCATCCTCG